>CALFWR010000056.1 GCA_937928555.1 uncultured Pirellulaceae bacterium | reverse complement strand
TAGCAGCAGTGCGGGCTGGCCAGTTCTCGTAACGGCTCGGTCGTGCAAGACGTCGTGAATACGGTTAAGCGTCTAATGGTTTGTCAGCATTAAAAATTAGGATTGTTCAGATCAGCCGTTTGGGCGTTAGCCCCGGTTTTTCGTTTCGGAACCGTGGCTATCGCCAAAACGGCTAACCCTAAAATCCAATGCTGACACTCCACTAGGTACATGCTGTGGAAAACTCGATCTGCGCCGTAGCAGTATTATAGCTTTGTGTGTCACCAGCGTAGCGGTGGTTCGTAGCACGGCTAACGACTTTTCTCTCACGGTAGCGAAGAGTCGGGTTGGGCGCAACGGTGAAGATTTGCGACACAGCTACAGACACTCGTTGTCTGTGGCCGAAGCAATTTTCCCTCGGGTCAGGTTGTTCGAGACTTCCAGACTGTTGCTTACGACAACTTTTGCTTCAGCTCTATTCGACATTACATTCTCGGTGCATAACCGATTAGCGAGTAATATCAGTCCGAACTATTCACGACGACAGGTGTTGACGCTACGTCTGGCCGACGGGAACAAGAGACACGCTGAATCAACTGGAATCCCGAACCAGTCGAAATGGACATCAAGGGGTTCGTTTCATCTCAATCTGAGCCGCAGATCACTCACTGTCGAAACTGATTCTGACGCTTGCCTCGTGAATACTCCCGGTTCAGTGACTCTGTTGCCTATTTTGTTTGTGCCACTGAATGTTCTCGTGGCGATCGACATCCAAAGAAATAGGAATTCTGAACAACGCTACGTGGCGAATAAACCGGTTAGCAACCATCGAAGCGCTTACTTGGAATTATTCACAACGACGGGCGTTGATCGGGTTGAGCCACACAAAAGCTAGCGTGAAACTGGGTTCGCCTCGGAAATTTCGGTTCACCTCGTCAGGTCTTGTTATTCGACACCCAAAAGGCACGATGCCATCCGATATCGTTGAGAACTTGCGAGTCTCAAAAAAATTGGGTGACGAATTCAGACGGTAGCCCGAATTCAACCAACCTACCGGCATTTAATCGCGTTTATCCGGCAGTACGTGCTAAACCCTTTAACATGCGGGATCAAGGCTTGCATTTTACCAATCGGTAGATACAATCGACGGCGATGAAAGAAACCATGAAAAGCACCGAACGGTCTGTCATTGAAAGCCTCGCGGGCGTGTTTCAGACACATGGCTTTGGCGGGGCGACTTTGACGCTTTTTACGCAAGCAACGGGTCTCAAGCGGCCCAGCCTTTATCACCGGTTTCCCGATGGAAAACTGGGCATGGCTTTGGCGGTGCTGGAATTCGCCAAACAGCAACTTGTTGGTGAAGTCCTGGCGCCGCTACGCGAATCGGGTGACCCTCGCGAGCGGATCCAGCGGGCTGCCAGGAGGATGGCTGATTTTTATGACGGGGGCAACGACACCTGTCTGATGGACGCGCTTTCGGTGGGAGCCAAGGGGACTGACCGGGAGACGATTGACAGCGCGGTGTCGGAAATGTTCAGTGACTTCATTGGCGCGTTCGCTCGGGTAGCTGCTGAACTTGGCGCCGAAGAGTCCGAGGCATTTCGTCGTGGCGAAGACGCTGTCGCTCGACTCGAAGGTAGCCTTGTCTTGGCGCGAGGAACCGGAAGCACAGCGGCATTCAACAGAACTCTGGACGACCTTCCCGATTTGCTCGGTGGAAAGCACCGGTAGCAACCATTCAATCTGCAAAACAATTTTTCTTTGAATTTAACAATCGAGGCACTGACAATGAATAACGAAGACCTAGTAGCAACCCAAGAACAAGTCCGCCAGCGCGTCAAGAGCTGGCTGGTCGCGTTCAACACGAAGGATCGCGATGCATTGTTTGCGTTGTTTCATCCTGACATGATTTACGCCAACGACGGTGTCCCATTGATGCGGGGCGCGAAGCAAATTCATCCATGGTACGACCAGGCATTCAAGATGCTCGACGGCCGCGCACTGTTTCGCGAAGAGGCCATTGTGATAGAAGGAAATTCGGCACTGGTTGTCGGCACGTTTTACTTCGAGCCCGGCAATGCCGATACGCCCGAAAGCGAGGCTGGTTCTGCCGGACGCGTGGCGATGGTCTGGCGCCGCACAGCAGACGGCCCATGGTTGCTGTGTTTCGATATGGACAATCGTCCGCCCGATGCGTTACCAGAGAACTTTTCCGGCGCCGGCCAGGACGCCTACCTTGCACCCCAGGAGGTGAACTGATGAAAGCCATGCAACCACGTGAAATTGCCGACTGCGTTAGCCATTATCTCAAACAGGGCGACCTGGAAGGAATCCTTTCCATGTTCCACCCGGAGTGCTCGCTGGTATTCCCGCGCGGCGCGGCGCCTCAAACGGGGCTCGACGCGGTTCGCGAATCGTTCCAAATGTTCGTGACGCAGCGGCCAACGATCGTCAGCGATGTCAAAGGCGAGCTGATCAACGGCGACACGGCGCTGCTGACAGCGGATTGGCGAATCGAAGACGACGCTGGTAATGTGCTCGACAGCGGCACCTCCATGGAAGTCGCCAAACAAAAAGACGACGGTTCGTGGGTTTATTTTCTTGACTGCCCCTTCGGACCGCCCGCTCCGGAATCAACAGCGACATAGATAGATTGCAAATCGTTTCGCAGTGCCGCTTGCCAAAGGAACCAAACCCGGCGCGGTAAGGTTTTGGTTTCAGCGGCACCCAACCGTTAGCCCGGATTATTCACGAGGCGTGGGCGTCAGAATCAGTTGAGACAGTGATCCGCGGCTCTGATGCGATGAAACGATCGCTGTGGTTTTCATCTACTGAATGAATTACATTTCATGTTGAAATTCAGCTTTTCCCTCGCTGCTGTTGGCCAGACGTAAAATCAACGTCCGTCGTCGTGAATAATCCGGGGTTAGGTGTCGTTCGTGCGGCAAAGCGATGCTTATTGGCATTTCGTGATACTCAATTTCCATTCCTTTCTTTTGCAATTCCAATGAAAAACGAATTAACACTCAACGCGATGATGAGCTCGATGGCACTCGAAATGGCTGAGTCGATTCCGGACGACCAGTTTAACTTGCTGCCCAAGGGCGGCGGGAATTCTCCCAACTGGATCATGGGGCATCTTTGTCTGGGCAATGGATTCGGGCTGCAATTACTGGGGCAGGATCCCGAGATCCTGAAACTTACCGGCGAAGCCTACGGTCCCGGCTCAACGCCGACAGAGGATCCCGCGAAACTGATGGGCAAAGCCGAGTTGATTTCGCATTTTAAGTCATCGCGAGCGGACTTGATCGAAGCAGTGACCAACGCTGACGCGGCGGCACTGGCCCAGCCTCAGCCGACGTCGATTTTGAAAGAAGAATTGCCAACGACAGGTGATTTTATCGGCCATCTGCTGACAACTCACCTGGCGATGCACACCGGACAGCTAAGCGCATGGCGACGAAGCCGTGGGCTGGATTCGGTCATGAAGCTGGCGTGACCAAGCAAGGCCGAAGGCAAGCTTAAACCTACCGTTGTGAAGATTGAAACCCTCGACAGGTTCCATCGATCTAATGGTGGGTTTTATCCTGCCGCTTGCCCCAAGCCCCGACGGCGATTGGCTTTGCGGCTTTGCCATCCGCTAAGTGTGATTCAGCACCAACGAACGCCAGTCGATGTGTGTTTGATTCGGGTCTAACATTTCCAGCCGGAAGTTGAAAACGGCTCACGATTTTCAAATTGGCGACGCGACACTTTTGCGGACTTAATTTTTTTCCTGTTCGAATTTAAACAATTCAACACGGGCTTCAATAAAATATTCGCCAGTCAATTTGCTGCCGTTGCGGCTCGCCAAGCAAGCGATTGGCTGTCAGTTGGCGAACCCGTTGCCGGTTTCGAACTGTGAACTGGCTTGCAGTCGCTGCTGTTCACGGTTCGCTGCGAGGGGTGTTGCCCGGTGCCGGAGCATCGTTTCGCAGATCAAGCCGAAAAAGAGCGTGGGTTTGAGTACAGAGCTGTAATCTAACGAGCACTTTCGCGGTTATTCTGCCTCCGGGGTGCGTGCCTTGCAGCCGATCCTTCGAACCCCCGTTCCCTCCTGCTTACCCATTCGTACAGTGCTAATTGGCATCGGCCAGCCGACCTGGTTTGCTAGGCAATTGGGCATTGAGTTGGTAAGGATTCTGCTAGCAAAACGCCTATCAATCATGGATATCGACTTTGAAGAAACCAACCCCGACGATCTGATTGTAGTGGGAGTGGGCGCTTCGGCGGGGGGGCTAGAGGCCCTTGAGACGCTGTTCGATCAAATGCCGGTCAATGACGGCATGGCTTTCGTTATTGTGCAACATCTCTCGCCGGACTTCAAAAGCCTGATGGCGGAATTGTTGGCGCGACATACCGAGATGGCGATCTACCGCGTAGAAGACAACATGCCCGTTGAGGCGAATTCGCTGTACCTGATTCCTCCCAAGCAGGACATGGTGATCAAGGAAGGCCGATTGCTGCTGACCGAAAGGGAGTCTCCGAAGTCGCGTGCTTTGCCGATCGATCATTTTTTTCACAGCCTTGGAGCCGAAAAAGGAAATCGCAGCATTGGCATCATCCTTTCGGGAACGGGCAGCGACGGGACGCGCGGGATCAAGCACATCCACGAAGCTGGGGGACTGGTAATTTCCCAGTCACCCGAGACCGCGAAGTTCGACGGGATGCCTAAAAGCGCGATCGAGTCAGGGCACGTCGATATTGTCGCTGAACCGAAAAAGATTCCGATGCTGTTGCATGACTATTCGATTCACCGTGATCGTATCGCGTTACGAAATGAGATGGTGCCGCTAAACGAATCATCGATGGACCGGATTTTTCGCGCCATCCAGCAGAGGCATCGAATTGATTTCGGTCAATATCGTTCGACGACAATCGGCCGCCGAATCGAACGTCGCATGAAGATGGATGGTACGGTCAGCAATCTGAAACAGTACGCTGACTTGGTCTCTCATGACACTGTGGAACTGGATCTGTTGTATGGCGATCTATTGATCGGGGTCACCAATTTTTTTCGCGACGGGACTCCGTTCAAGTCGCTTAAAGACAACGCACTGTCCAAGCTTCTGAAAGAACACCCTGCCGATCAGGAGTTTCGAGTATGGGTTGCGGCATGCGCTTCGGGAGAAGAAGCCTACAGCGTGGCGATTTCGATCAGCGAGTGCCTTGACGAGATTCCGAAGAACATCAGTGTCAAGGTTTTTGCTACGGACATCTACCGACCGTCAATCAATCGCGCTGCGGCAGGCATTTACGAAGAGGACTTGCTGCAAGGCGTTTCGGCGGAGCGTCTGGAAAAGTACTTTGTGAAAATCGACAGCGGTTATCAGATCACTCCCGAGATTCGTCGGATGGTTGTTTTTGCGCCGCACAACCTGGTTACCGATCCTCCGTTCACACGATTGAGTCTGGTGACGTGTCGCAACTTTCTGATCTACCTGACGCCAAAAGCGCAGAAAAAAGTTATCTCTCACTTTCACTTCGGTTTGAAAAAACGCGGTTTTCTTCTGCTGGGGGCCAGTGAAAGTCCCGGCGAGCTATCGGTTGAGTTTGACCCCATTGATGCCCAAAACCGCCTGTTTCGAAAGCTTCGCGATGTTCGACTGGGCGACCCATCGTTTGCCAGCCTGATGAATTCGACATCTTCGGACAGTCGGTTCTTTTCGGTGAAAGCTCCCGCGAACCTGCGATCACGATCCGACCACCTGAAGCTTAGCGCTGATGAATTGATTGGTAACTTGGTTCCGCCGGGGTTTGTTGTCGATTATCTCGGCCGGGTGACTCAGGTTTTTCGAAACGCGGGAAAGTATCTCAGTGTTGCTGACGGATTGCTTTCGACGAACCTGATGGACATGATCGACAAAGACCTCCAACTGGCGATTGGTGGTGCGATCCAGCGTTCAACCAAACGTTGCGAACCGGTCTGTTACGAGCGCCTGCAGGTCAAGGTTGGCGACAAGGACCATCAGCAAGTCAAACTGACGGTCACGCCGCTGCCCAAAGGCGACACGCCCAAAAAGTTTGTGGTCACCTTTGAAGAACTTTCGGGCGACCCCACAAAAAACTCTCCGACAAGACCAGCGAGCACGATTGATCTGGACGAGGTCTCGCAGAAGCATGTGGAGGATCTTGAGCAGGAACTGCGCTACAATCGCGAGATTCTTCAGGCGACAACCGAAGAGATGGAGACCAGCAACGAGGAATTGCAAGCGACCAACGAAGAACTGGTCGCCTCCAACGAAGAACTCCAGTCGGCCAACGAAGAACTTCACAGCGTCAACGAAGAACTGTTTACCGTCAACGGCGAGCATCAGCGAAAAATTGCGGAGCTTACCGAACTGACCCATGATTTTGACAATTTGCTCGAAAGCACAAAGATCCACACGCTGTTTTTGGACAGCAATTTGTGCATTCGCAAGTTCACGCCGCTGATCGCGGACGTCCTGCACCTGGTTCCGCACGATATCGGACGAAGTTTCGAAGCGTTTGTTCACAACATCAGTTCTGACGTTCTGGGAGAGAAAATTGTCGACGTGCTCGAATCGGGCGAACCCTGGGAGGAGCAGGTGAAGGCCAATGGGGAGACCGACTTTTTGTTGCGATTACTGCCCTATCGAACAGCGACTGAAAACAATGGCGTCGTTTTGACTTTGCTGGACGTTTCGAAGCTTGCCGAGGCTCAGGCCCTGGTGACGTTCGAACGGGAACGATTCGAACGCGCAATCGATGCCAACCGGGACGGAACGTGGGACTGGCCCGATTTGACCAAACAGGAAATGTGGTGGTCGCCGGCGTGCTATAAGATACTTGGCTACGAGCCCGATGAGTTTCCTGCGACGCATTCCGAGTGGATGAAGCGGATTCATCCTGACGACCAAGTCAGAATTCAGCAGTCGAGTCTTCCCGAGAATGAAAAATGTTTTGTGGAGCTGCACAAATCTTTTGATTATCAAATGTTGCACAAGTCGGGCGAGTACCGCTGGTATTGCCACCGCGCAATTATTGACTTTGATGAAAACGGAAAAGCGACCAGAATGACCGGTTCGATTGCCGACATTCAGGATCGCAAGAATTCCGAAGTGATTGCCAATGAAGGAATTCGCCTGCGGGACAACTTTCTTTCGATGCTTTCTCACGAACTGCGCAATCCGATGGGTGCCGTGATGAATGCCCTGACCAATCTCGACTGCCAACCGGTGAACGGGAACAAAGATAGCTCGTCACCGGAACTAAACGTCATCCGGCGGCAAACCAGACAGATGGCTCGCTTGCTGGACGACCTGCTGGATGTTGCCAGATTCGGGCGAGACAAAATCGAGTTTCGAAAAGAGGTTGTTGATCTGTGCGGTCTAGTGGATTCGGTCATCGAATCAGTTGATTATCAACTGGAACAAAAACGACAGATCCTCAAAACATCGATCTGCGAGGGTCCGCTGAACGTAATCGGAGACCCCTCGCGGATCACTCAGGCCCAAACGAACCTGATCGTAAACGCTTCCAAGTTCTCGGATCTCGACCAGGCGATCACCTATTCCATCCAGCGCGGCGAAACTGAGGCCATCATCACTGTGTCCGATAAAGGGGCCGGGATTCCGATCGAACTTCTGGAAAGTATCTTTGGTTTGTTCGTGCAGTCGGACAATGCACTCGAACGATCGATCGGCGGAATGGGCGTAGGGCTGTCGTTGACTCAAAAAATTGTGCAAGCCCACAACGGAACCGTGACTGCCACCAGCCAAGGCCCGGACAAAGGAAGCTCGTTTGAAATTCGCTTGCCTTTAACGGCGATCAATCACGTAAAAAGGGAACCCAACAACGGCTTGCAAATCGATCGTTCGCTGTCGTGTCGGTTGCTGCTGGTTGAAGACAATGTCGATGCAAGAGAAATGTTGGCCAAAACGTTTCGTCGTCGCGGGTTCGAAGTCCTCGCGGTCGGAGATGGAAAAACGGCGATCAATCGGTTCCCGGAATTTGAACCCAAGGTGGCGATCATTGACATTGGTTTGCCCGGCATTTCCGGTTACGACGTAGTCAAAACCATTCGACAAAACGAACTCTGGAACGATGTGATGCTCGTTGCGTTAACAGGTTACGGTCAAAAGAAAGACAAAATCGACATTCTCAACGCGGGCTTCGACCAGCACATCGTAAAGCCACTGGTTTTCGATCAACTGCACGAATTGATCCTGAGCCACCTGTCCAAGGCTCAGAGCTAGCAATTGCAGCGACCTGCAAGAAAGGTCCGCGTTCATCAACTGGGATTATTCACAACGACGGGCGTTGATTTGCGTTGAACCTCACTGACACGAAGGTCAAAGCTGGATTGTCGCCCAGATTTCGGTTCACCTCGTTGACGAAGTCCAGACCAGAGACTCTTTTCCAACCGGTGCGATGTTCATTGGCTAAACTGAAAGTTACGCCCACGCCTCGTGAATAATCCGGGTTGAGCACTGATCTTGACACGAGACCTCCGGTGGATTCAATTGGAGATTGGGCTCAGCAAGGACGGTTGAGCACGGATGCTCGGTACATGGGAGGGGTTTTTCTTTTCTACATGCATGCCGTTCTTTGCAGGATGCAAAGTCATACTGTTTATGTAAAGGACGCCCAACATGCTTGTACTTTCTCGCAAAGAGGACCAGAAAGTTCTCATCCCCGGACTCGACATTGCGATCAAGGTCATCCGCTGCAAAAACGCTTCGGTGACTCTCGGATTTGAGGCACCACCGGAAATTCGAATCGCACGGGATGAACTGGAGCCCGGTGTTTCGGTAACCGACCCCGAACTGGCAAAGTTCCTCCAGAGCAAGATTCAGTCTTATCCTAGCGATCAGCGTCACGACATTCGAGACCAGTATAATGTTGTCTCAATGGCACTTCAGATGCTGCTGGACGAAATCGATTCGGGTGAACTGACGGACGTGAACGACGTCTTTGATTCGGTTTGCAAGCGATTGACTCCACTGAAAGCAACACCGAACGACTCAGACGCTTTTGTGCTGGTGGTCGAAGACGACCTCAACGAGCGGGAACTGTTGGCGGGAATTTTGCGGATGAATGGTTATCTCGTGGCGACGGCTTCCAACGGCAAAGAAGCCATGAAATTTTTGGAAGAGCACGAAACTCCGGCATTCATTTTGGTCGATATGCACATGCCCGGTGGAAACGGTGCCGATCTGGTCCGAGAAATTCGTAATTCGGTTGATTTCAAGGATGTCCGCGTCTACGTCGTCAGCGGCATGGACAAAGAAGAAAGCGGCCTTTCGCTGGAGTCGGTTGATGGCTGGTACGCGAAACCACTCGCGCCGCAGAAACTGATCCGCGCCATGTCCCAAGCCAGTATCGACTGAGTGAACCCGGATGATTCACGACGACGGGCGTTGCTTCTACGTCTGGTCAACAGGAACCAAGGGAAAAACTGAATTTCAACAAGAAATTTGAATCATCCGGTAGATGAAAACCACAGCGATCGTTTCAACGCATCCGAGTCGCGGATCAGTGCCGGAACTGATTCTGACGCCCACGCCTCGTGAATAATCCGGGTTTAACTTAATTTCATCAGCGAGGCGAACCGATGCCTCGGAGGCGAAACGGTTTTGCTGTTCGCTTACGCGTGAGGCAACGCGAATCGACGCCTGTCGTGAGTAATTCCGGTTCTACTTTTGGCGCCTGTGAAGAAAGTCACAACTCGACTGAGGTCTTGCCAAAATGGGACATATTGGTCGAAATTGTCCGGTTTTCGCCAACCCACGTCGAAGCACCCTTATTGCCAGCACGACACTGATTTTCGGTCCTGTTGACATTTGTACAAAAAGCCCGCGACACTGTGTTTTCGAAATTCCTCTTGGTCTCCATTCGGGTTAACATTCGGTGGTACCAATATCACATTACCAATACTACTTCTGGCGGAGCAATCGATGCGTTTGACATCTTCTTTTTCCCGGCTTGCACTTGGCCTGGCCATCACGGCGACAAGCCTGTTCACCACAGCCTCTTCTGGTGCCGATGAACTTTTGACGGTCGGATCCAAGGCCCCAGCCCTGGACATTGAACACTGGGTCAGCGACCGTGACGGCGAAATGCCGAAAGTCACAAAATTTGAAGACGGCAAAATCTACATCATCGAATTTTGGGCAACATGGTGTGGCCCCTGTATCTCTTCCATGCCGCACCTTGCCGAAATGCAGGAAAAGTACGCAGACGATGGTGTGCAACTGATCAGCGTCAGCCGCGAAGACCTCGAAACCGTTGAGAAGTTTCTCAAAAGAGACGTCCGTGGTGAAAAGGACGTAACCTACGGCGAGCTTACCAGCGCCTACTGTCTGACCTGTGATCCAGACAGTTCCGTTAGCAAGGAGTACATGCGTGCTGCCCATCAGAACGGCATTCCGACTGCCTTCATCGTCGGCAAGACGGGCCTGATCGAATACATCGGTCACCCCATGAGCATGGAAAAGGTTCTCAAGCAGATCGTTGCTGACAAGTGGGATCGCGAACCACACAAAAAGGAGGTTCTTGCCGAACAACAGGCCGGCATCGTCATGAATGAAGTTGGCGAACTTCAGGAAGCTGGAAAAACCCAGGAAGCTTACGACAAGATTTCCGAGTTCATCGATGCCGAAAAGAAAGCCGGAAACCCGCCCGCGATGCAGGCGATGTTCGCTCGCTTCTCGATTGGAATGGAATTGGGCGGCGAGGCCGGTGCCAAGGCCATGACCGATATTGCAGAAATGTTCGCGGACCGACCTGAGATGATCAACCAAATCACCTGGAGCGTTGTTCAGATGGTCCAAACGGGCGAAAAAGTTGACCCTCAAGTCCTCAAAGCAACTTGCGATGTGGCCAAACAGGGCGTAATGAAAGCCAAAGAAGCTGGCAATGACGAGTTCACCGCTGCAATGCTGGACACGCACGCCAACCTGTTGTTCCTGTGCGAAAAGTTGGACATGGCCATCGCCGTCCAAAAAGAAGCCGTCGAACTTCACGACGACAAGCAGCTTCAGGATTTCCTGGACAAGCTCATGGAAGCCAAAAAGGAAAAAGAAGGAGACGACGACGACGCTCAGTAGAGCGAACCAGTCGCCCTGCATGACGCGGCGTTAGTGACACCGGATTTTTCCGAATCCCGTCGCTGCCCACAAGATTCGATTCCGCAAGGTGCCAACAATCGCCCCAATGCGGTCCACAACAAAACCAACAGGCCTGAAGGGCCGGCAGAATTCACTCGCGGATTCTGCCCCACCTTCAGGCCTGTTTTTTGTTCCCACCAAAACCAATCTCTCTCCTGATCCCGGATTATTCACGAGGCGTGGGCGTTAGAATCAGTTGAGACAGTGATCCGCGACTCTGATGCGATGAAACGATCGCTGTGGTTTTCATCTACCGGATAATTCACCTTTCTTGATGAAATCCAGCTTTACCATTGCTC
>CALFWR010000055.1 GCA_937928555.1 uncultured Pirellulaceae bacterium | reverse complement strand
CAAAGTTTGTAAGAATTTCATTGCTCATCGTCGCCATCAATCAACCTCCGTGAAAAATACGCCAGCAAAATACTGCTGACTTGACGGAGAACTAATTCAAGCAATTATTGATCCAATCAATCGACGTGCGGTCGCCGTGCCACTCCATAGAATAGAAGCGAGCTGAGCAGAAAGAATGTTGACAAAACCGTCTTCATAATAAAACTCTCCAAAAAAGAATCGCACAACTTGGTAGAAACGTTCTAAACCTCGGTGATTTTATGACGGAAGATTTCTAAATGCAAGAAAATTCCGTCACTTATTTCGAAAAACACTTGCAATGTTGATTCAATGCCCTTAGTTTGAAAATCAAAAGTTGGCCACGGCATTACGCGCAGCTGAGAAGAGTACGCAGTAGTGCCAAGTGTAATGATTCGTGGCGCTTCGCTCGTGGTCGTTTGCATAGGCAAACGACTGCCGTCTGCGACGGCCGTGGCGGGGTCGCTCGTAGGAGCGACAAGGAGTCCCGCCCCCGCAGGTGAAGCGTTGCCGATGATATGGATCTCGGGAACATTAGTCGTAGCCTGCGGGGGCGGGGCTACTGCCCAACGCCACGTGCCGTCGCCTATCAAGACGTAAACGGCTGGGGTCAGCCGAAATAACGCGATGGCTCCTGCCAAGCGTGCGCCGTTAAGGTTGGGCCTGTAGTGCCTACCTTTCGGTACAGCTTTTTGTACACCTAAAATGGGCCTTACGGGGTGTTTATGGAATGGTTGGTGTCAGGGTCGGCTCCTGCCGACACAAGGCATAGAACGAACTCTAACGCTCCAAGTTTTCAGGTTGGTAAGATTGTGAAGAATCAATTGAAATGAACCTGACTCGCTTCGGGTCAAAATCAAGTTCGAACCGACCGTCTGAGTCAAAAAAGAGGGTCAGGCTACTTTAACAGGCCCAACAAACTCGAATAACTAATCGATGTACTTAATCCAACTTGCCCGCATGTCGGTGTTGCCAAGATCTGGCGGTATCCATGCGGGCATTTTTATTGAGCCAGTGTTCCAACGGTTGGCTTGAATGACCAGACGGCTTTCCGTTGAAAAATAGATGAACAAATGGCGCAGCCCGCGGCGTACATGGAGGTCGCCGCTATGACAGGCCCGGCGGCGGGATTCCGGCGCTCGCAGAGGGCATCGATGCCCGGAGTGCGCGATGCGAGCAGCTCGTTGTAATGCGGACGCACAAAGCGGAAGTAAACATCGCAGTGCTTGCCGATGGGACCGTGTTGGTCAAGCCGCGTGAGCGTTAACTTTATCGGCGGGTCCTTGTGGATCGATCGTAATTGGTCGCTCGTGATCACAGGGTTTTTCTTGATGAAAGTGAAGAAGTCGGAACTGTTTTGGTGCGGTTGATGAAGAGGCAGAGATTGCTCGCAGGGCTACCCGAGGCCTTACGGCCAACGGCTCACTTTTCGAAAGAGATTGCTTGTAGGCTACCTGAGGCCTTACGGCGGTTGCTCACTTTTCGAACGTCCGTCGGGTCGACTTCCTTCTGCCAGTGCGGTTACATCAGGACGCGGTCACCTCGCTGATGAAGTTCACAACAGGGGTTTTTTCGAAACGATGCGGTGTTCAATGGTTGAACTGAAAGTCACCCCCACGCCTCGTGAATCATTCGGGTTAAGGCAAAACTATTCACGAGATAAACCCAACTCGATCACGATTTCGTCCTTGCGGAGTCACACCGCAGGTTGGGCGGAGTCTTCAAATGGGTTCGGGTTGGGGCGGGGCATCCACTTGCACATCGCAATGCCTAGGAAGTAAAGCCCCGTTAGTGGAACGCCCATCAGGAGCATACTGATCGGATCGGCTGGCGTTAAGAGCATCGAAAGCACGCTGATCGCCATCACGGCAATCCGCCACTTTTCGATGTAGTCTTCCACGCTGATCATGCCGATGCGGTTGACGAACAGCATCACCAGCGGCAACTGAAACGCGATCCCGAATCCCAGCGGCAGGAACAGAACAAAGCTCAGCCACTCGTTGATCCGCATCTCGGGCGCGATCCCCATGCTCTTGTTGAATGAAAACAGGAACCCCAACACCGGCTGGAACACGAAAAAGAAAGCCAGCAGGACGCCGCCCAGAAACAGGGCCAGGCTGATCGGCAAAAAGATGTGAACGTACTTCTGTTCGTGCGGATAAAGCCCCGCTGCCACGAACGACCAGATGAAATACATCACAAAGGGCAACGAAATGATCAGACCGGAGATGATGACGGCCTTCAACCAAATCAGAAACCCGTCGGTCGCGGCAAGCGACTGGGGCCGGAAACTGGTCTTTTTCCAGAACGTCATCTCGCGAAGGTTTCGCTTGACCGGCGGCATCTGATCGGCGAAAGTCTTGCCAATGATGGCTCGATTAAGTCCGCGGGCCAGAGAGTTGTCGCCTGATTCGTCGATTCGCTTTTTGATCTTTGCCATCGGCCGGGGCCCTGGCGAAGAAAAAAGGTTCTTCAGAAAGCCACCGCCTGATTCGGACAGCCAGCTTTCAAACGCCGGATCGTTGTGCAAGTCCGACTCTGCGACGGCGTTGAACAGAACCGAAAACTGCTGCATGTCAGATTCTTCGATGGAACTTTTGTCGGCAATGCTTTTCGCCAACTCCTGCTGCGGCGGAGTCAGCCGTTTCCAGATCGCTTCGATGTGAGCCTTTTCGACTTCGTCGCCGGGGACTTTGTTGACCAACGAAGTTGCCAGCGCTGTCAGGCGATCGGGATCGAAATCCTGTTTGGCAAACAGGTCGGTCCGCACCGTGATCTTTTCACCCAGGTCCGGAATCTCCTGTTTCAGTTCGGTGATCAGTTCGTCCAGATCGATGCGGAACTTTTGTGGTACGTAGCCATCCTGCTCGAACCACGGAATCAAATCGGGCGGAATGTAGCCGATGTCGGCTTCCATCTCCTCACGGGCCGCAGTCAGGTTGTATTGGTTGATTGCTTTGACCAGGGGCCGATTGAGCGTGTCGATAACCTGATTGGCAAAGACAGACGCGATGATGCATCCGATCACAATCGCGACCAGGGACTTGATCAGGACTTTGCGCAATTCGTCCAGGTGCTCGCCGAAGCTCATCCGGCTGCTTTCGAAAAAATCCTGTTCGGGATCGCGGAAGTTCATGAACGGTCCAAAGTCCTCTGGGGAATTTTCAATCTAAAAAGTAAGCTAAGCATCGGCGAACAATGACTGTCGCAATGGATTTCACACGAAGCCCTCCGGGAGCAGAGAATTCTGGCGAATCCCACTGCTGATCTGACAGTTGATGTTTATCGATTGCCAAACCTCACCTGGATGGTATCAAAACGCCGCAATGACCCCAGACCCCAATGACTCAATCGCCCGGGCAAGCCACCGGCCCTCACCTTCTCATCCTCCCAAACTAGTCGGACAAGCCAATGTATCCCCTTCGATTCAAACCAATATTTCAGCGTTATCTCTGGGGCGGATACCGGTTGCGCGACGTATTAGGGAAAGACACCGGCGATCAGGCTGCTGCCGAAAGCTGGGAACTGGTCGATCACAAGGACGCCCAGAGCGAGATTTTGTACGGTGAACTTGCCGGAAAAACACTGCGTCAAATAATCGCGTCGAACCCCGAAGCCGTCCTAGGCAGGGCTTTGGCCAGCGAGTTGGCGTCCGATTCGGTTCCCGAGTCGCTGCGAAGTCGCTTTCCACTGCTGCTGAAATTTCTTGACGCCAGCCGGGATCTTTCGATTCAGGTGCATCCCGACGATGAAATGGGACAGACTCTCTCGCCGCCTGATTTGGGAAAGACCGAAGCCTGGTACGTGCTGGAAGCCCAACCGGGTGCCAAAATTTACGCCGGCCTCAAGGACGGTGTCGATGAAGCCAGCTTTCGCGCCGCGGCCGACGCCGGAGCGACGCCGGAGATGATGCATTCCTTCGAGCCCAAAGCGGGCGATTGCGTGTTCATCAAAGCGGGGACCTTGCACGCGATCGGCGCGGGACTGTTGATTGCCGAAATCCAACAGGCCAGCAACACGACCTTTCGGATAGACGATTGGGGTCGGGTCGATGCCGATGGCAACCCGCGTCAGTTGCATCTTCAGCAAGGCATTGCGGCGACGGACTTTTCCCGAGGTCCGGTTTCGGCTTGCGTGGCCCAACAGCAGGACGGATGCGAAACGTTGATCGCGTGTGATAAGTTCACGTTTCGTCGACACACTTGCGGCGGCACAGTCACGCTTGGGGGTGACGGCAAATTCCGCATCGTGACCGTCATCAGCGGTTCGCTTGACGTCCAAGGCGATCCATCGGGAAAGTCGCTTGCTCGCGCCCAAACGGTCCTGCTGCCAGCGGCACTGGATGCGACCGATTTGACGGCGGTCGATGGCGAGGCTGAGTTTCTGGAAATTCTGGTGTGAGGGACCGTGGACCCTGATTGAACCGTTGTGGGGTAGGCCTGTAGTTGCACTGGAACGGAGATTCCGGCCAAGGATGCCAAGGCCAGTACTAAGCTAAGGCCAGTACTACAAATGAGTTAACTCAGATCCGGCAGGCCGCGAGGTGCTTCGGTCGCGACGGCGGAGCGGAATGGTTGCTAGCGAATCCGGTATTCAGAGCCCGCATTTGGGCAATGCTCTTGCGTCTGTAAACCATTCTGCCAAAGTCCGGTCTTCCATCTCTTGAGGACGGCTCGATGCGACCAAAAATCTACATTTGTGCGATGCCGTTTCTGTTGTGCTGCGGTTGTTCGGCGTCCTTCAATCCGGGCGCACCTGGAACCATCGGCATGCAGCGTGAGCGAGCGGTGATCCATGATCCGTTTCCCAGCAACGATTTGGGTCCGAAGATCGTTGGCGGAAGACCACGCGAATTTGACCTTCCCTTGAGCGAACCGAAGACGCTGCAAGTTAACCCGCATTCCCGCCGTCGCCGTCGCGGTGCCCCGGTTCTTCCCTATTTTGGGTTCTGATCCACCAAATGGTACCGATGTCCGGCATTCAATCGGCAGGGCAGCGAAAAACTGTTGACGGACCTGTAAGTCCCACGCAAACTCAGATGCTGGCCTTTTCGGGTCAATCTTATTTGGGATCACTTCTGTGGGAAACAACATGCTTCGCTTGATTGCTGTTCTGATACTCCTGTTCGCATCGACCACGTTTGCTCAATCCGAGACGCCCTCGGAAAAGCAGGAAAAACCGGCGGTCGAAAAGAAAGAAACGAAACGCAAGTCACGACGCAAGAGAAAAAAGGCGACCGACAAAAAAGCCACCAAATCGAAAAGCGACAAAGCAGAAGCGGCCAGCGCTTCGGACAGCGACGACCAAGCAAAACCGGAAAAGAAAAAACCGCTCGACACCAAAATGCTTGCCAGAGCTCTCAAGTTCCGCAGCGTTGGGCCCGCGTTCATGTCCGGTCGCATCGGTGACGTCGCGATCGACCAACAGAACCCCAACACCTGGTACGTCGCCGTTGCCTCCGGCGGTGTCTGGAAAACGACCAACGCTGGCACAACATTCAGCCCAATCTTTGACGGACAGAAATCTTATTCAATTGGCTGCGTCACGATCGACCCAACCAACAGTGCCACCGTTTGGGTTGGTACTGGAGAAAACAATGGCGGACGCCACATTGGCTTTGGCGATGGAATCTATGTCAGCCACGATGCGGGCAGGACGTGGAAAAACAAAGGCCTTGGCAAGTCCGAGCACCTGAGCAAGATCCTTGTTGACCCGCGCGATTCTGATGTTGTGTTTGCTGCATCGCAAGGCCCGCTGTGGTCACCCGGTGGCGAACGTGGACTGTACAAGTCCGTTGACGGTGGCGACACATGGACACAGGTTCTCTCAAAAGGCGAATACACCGGTGTCACTGACGTCGTGATGGATCCAAACAACCCCGATGTGATGTACGCCGCCACGCACCAGCGTCACCGCAACGTGTGGGCGATTCTCAACGTCGGTCCCGAGACCGGAATCTACAAATCGGTTGACGGTGGAGACACCTGGAAGCAGCTTCGCAGCGGATTGCCTGGCGAAAACATGGGCAAGATTTCGCTTCAGGTTTCGCCGCAGGATTCAAAAACCGTTTACGCCACGATTGAACTTCCCGGTCGCAAAGGGGGATTCTGGCGCAGCGACAATGCCGGAGCGAGCTGGAAAAAGACCAGTGATTTTGTTTCTGGCGGTACCGGCCCGCACTACTACCAGGAACTGTGGGTCGACCCGCATCGTTTTGGCGTTCTCTATCAGGCCAACAACTATTTCACGCGTTCGACTGACAACGGCGAGACCTGGGAAAGCGTCGAAGGCCGCTACAAGCACGTCGACAACCACGCGGTTGCCTTTCACCCGACCGACAAGGACTTCCTGCTGGTCGGTTGCGATGGCGGCGTGTACCGCACCTACGACTACTGCAAAACCTGGCTGTTCTGCCCCAACCTTCCGCTGACACAATTCTACAAAGTCGCAGTCGACTATGACGTTCCGTTCTACAACATCGCCGGCGGCACCCAGGATAACAACTCGCAGTACGGCCCCTCGCGAACTCGCTACACTCAAGGGATTCGCAACTCCGACTGGCAGATCACCATTGGCGGTGACGGTCACGATACTGCGATCGACCCCACAGACCCCAATATCATCTACGCCGAATCGCAGCAGGGATTCCTGCGTCGCTTCGATCGCAAGACCGGCGAATCGGTGATGATTCAGCCGCAACCCGGCAAAGGCGAAGCATCCTTCCGCTTCAACTGGGATTCACCGATCCTGATCAGTCCTCACGATAACAAGCGGCTGTACTTCGCGTCGCAGTTCCTGCATCGTAGCGATGACCGCGGCGATTCGTGGAAGACCGTTTCCCCTGACCTTTCCCGCGGCCAGAACCGCTATGAACTGCCTACCATGGGACGTGTTCACAGTATCGACGCCGGCTATGACCTGTACGCGATGTCCCAGTTTGGCAACATCACTTCGATCGACGAATCCCCCCTGGTCGAAGGCCTGTTGTACGCGGGAACCGATGACGGCCAGATTCAGATATCCGAAGATGGTGGAGAAAACTGGCGGGCTGTGAACAAAATTTACGGCGTGCCGGAGAACTTTTTCGTCAACGACGTCAAAGCCGACTTGCACGACGAAGACACCGTTTACGCTTGCGTCGACAACCACAAGACCGGTGACTATCGACCGTTTGTCATCAAGAGCACCGACCGCGGTCGCAGTTGGGAAATGATGGTCGGCGACCTGCCGGAAAAGCATCTTTGCTGGCGGATCATTCAGGATCATGTTCGCAAGGATTTGTTCTTTCTGGCGACCGAGTTCGGAATTTTTTGCACCGTCGATGCGGGCGAAAAATGGTTCCAACTGAAATCCGGCTTGCCGACGATTTCATTCCGCGACCTCGAGATTCAGCGACGCGAAAACGACCTGGTGGGTGCTTCCTTTGGACGCAGCTTCTATGTGCTGGACGACTACAGCATGCTCCGTGACGCCACCGGCGAACTTTTTGCGGACAACAAATTTCACATGTTCCCGATCCGTCGTGCTTTCTGGTACCGCCCGGCAAACAAGCTTGGTGGCGAGAAAGGGTACCAGGGCGATTCGCTTTATAATGCAAAGAACCCCGATTACGGCGCGGTTTTCCGTTACTACATCGGAGACGAATTCAAGTCAAAGAAGTCCCAGCGGAAGAAGAAAGAAGCGGCACTTCGCAAAGCCGGCAAGGACATTCCCACGCCGACGATCGAAGAGCTTCGTGAAGAAGATCGGGAGATCGCACCTCGCTACTTCGCCCGCGTTTCGGACGAAAGCGGCAGCGTGGTCGCGAAACTGGCTCTTTCGAGCTCAAAAGGAATCCACAAATCGGTTTGGGATCTGCGCTACGACGGGCTCTCGCGATTCGGTGGTCCCTCAGTGGCTCCGGGCACGTTCAGTGTCGAAGCCTTCAAGTCGGTCGACGGCAAAGAAACCTCTTTGGGCGATGCGGTTAGTTTCAAAGTCGAATCGATCATGGATCCGACCATTGATCCGGTTGATCGTGCAGAAACGATTGCCTTTATCAAGGAAGTCAGTGAGCTTTCCGAAAAGGTCGGCGCGGCAACGTCGACGTTGAACTCTCGGGTCGAGCAACTTCAGGGCATCACCCGAATTCTCAAGAGTCATCCCAATGGCACCAGCGAACTGCTGACCGAAGCCGTCGAATTCTCCACAAGGCTGGACGATTTTGAGCGTCAGCTTGGGGGTGACGACATGAAATCGGCTAGGTGGATTCTTGGCGAACCCGGGATTGGCTCACGAATTCGCAGTGCGATGTTCAGTGCCATGGGTGGAACGCATGGACCGACAAAGGCAGCTCGGGAACAGTTTGAAATCGGAGCCGAACAGTTCGCGGAAATCGAAGGCGACCTGTTCAAGCTACTGGACGAAGAATTGGAAGCTTTCGAGGACAAACTGGACGAAGCCGACATTCCATGGACCGCCGGACGCGACCTGCCAAAGTAACCGGCATTAGCCCGGATTAGCGACAGTCGCCAACCGTATTCAACCCAACCTGCCATCGACCGTGGCAAAGACTGGCCGTCAACAAACCGCTCGCTCCAAGGGACCTGCCCTGGAGCAACGCCGGTGGATTGGCGGCTCTTTTTTTGCGCTACTGTCTTTCGATCCACTGGCGACCGGCTTCCACCGCCGCCCCGGCTCCGCGCTGCAGCAGTTCCTTGCTGTTGACTTTGAGTTCAAGGTCAGGCCATCCGTTTTCGCCTTGACGAATTTTTGGGAACTGGTCTGCCCAACCGCCGTTGGACTGAGGTTGAGGCTGCTGGGCGGGTGGACTCCACTGGCCTTGGGGCTGGGGAGCCGGCTGTTGTCCCCAAGCCTGAGGCTGGCCCTGCTGGTTGGGCCATTGCGTTGCCGGCTGTTGCGTTGCCGACTGCTGTCCGGGCGTCTGGCCCCAACTGCCTGTCTGCGGCTGAGGTTGCGACTGAAACTGATTCTGATTCTGCCATGAAGCCTGCTGGGCTGGCCAGGTGTTTGGTTGGCCGGCCGGTGGAGTGTTCGGATTGCCTATATTCTGGAAGCTGCCGTTGACGAAGCTACTTTGGCCGCCGGAAGAGTCTTCAAAAATCGGCTTACGCATCGGCAGGTTGCCGTTGGGATCGAGGATGTCGTTTTGAAAGTCCTCGATGTAGGGCTGTAGGTACTGATTCAGGCCCTCGGGAGCGATCGAAGAAAACTGATTGATTCCCGACACAACGTAGTAGCCGGTTTTTGAATCGTGAATGGTATCGCGAGCCCGATCACCCATCAGCGACACGATAAACATCGTCGCCACCATGCACAGTGTGGCGCCTTTGAATGCACCTAGGAGGGCTCCTGCCTGGCGATCGAAACTTTTCAGTTCCAACTGTTTGATCGATTTGCTGATCGAAGCAAAAATCGTCCAGACGACCAGGGAAGTTCCCACGAACAGGATCAACATCGCGGCAAAGCGATTCCATGGTGCTTCAGCGGAAATGTACTGGGCAATGACATGCGGAAACGTCACTGCCACGAAATAGCTCAGAAAGATCGATGCCAGGGAAGCGATCTGCCACGAGAGTCCTTTCCAGAACCCAAACCAGATCGCACCCAAAAAAATGATGATCATTGCGATGTCATAAATCGACATTCACTTGCTCCAAAAGTACATTCCATTGCCGTTTTCGCGAATCGTCACATCGTGAGGCGGTTCTGCGGCGCGGCATTTAATCGTATTCCTGCCCCTGGCTCAAGACAAATTGGAATCAACTGGCCTAACTGGCGCTGTGCCGGGGCTTTGCTGCCTGCTAGCGGATGCCATTGGCGCTTTCACCGCCCTGCCCCGCAGATATATTTGGCCGATGACAAGAACAGGAAAAGGAATTCTGTAGTTCGATGGCTGACTTCAAGACGCATATTACCGGCAGCGCTATTCTTGGCACCGCCTATGGATTCGTGGCAAACGTTCAATACGGCGTTCCACCGGCTCACTGCATGGTCGCAGGAGCCCTCTGCACGGTCGCGGGGATGCTTCCGGACCTTGATTCAAAAAGCGGAATTCCGCAGCGCGAAATGTTGTGTTTTGTGTCAGTGTTGATTCCGATGCTGATGCTTTTTCGCTTTCAGGAGATGGGATTGTCGGCCGAGCACATGGTGTTTGTCGCTGGCGTGATGTACGTGTTGGTTCGTTTTGGCGTTGGTGCGCTTTTCAAGAAATACACCAAACATCGCGGGATGTGGCATAGCGTGCCCGCAGCGGTGGCCGCTGCGATGCTGACGTACCTCGTCTGCCTCTCAGGCGAAAACCATATCCGCCTGTTCAAGGCCTGGGCGGTCTTCATTGGTTTTATCCTGCATTTGAGTTTGGACGAACTTTATTCCGTCGACGTGATGGGTCGGCGTCTGAAAAAAAGCTGGGGTACGGCGATGAAGTTTTTCGGCAAAAACAAGCTTGCCAACTTCGCGGTCTACGGAAAAATTGCCGCGCTGGCGCTTTTGATTGGCAACGACCAAATGTTGATGGACTGTTGTCGCAGCGGAGTTCACAAGCTGGCGGGGCAAACCCAACAGCAGGAACTGTATCACCATGGTGACGGCCATTTGCATACGCATCCCGTCCCGGTTCAACCCGCCGCTCATCCACTCGAAGAAGCCGCCGGTCGATGGCTCAAGGGAGCCTTTGAGAACAGTTCGCCGCAACCGACCCGGCGGTAATCGGGATCGATTATGCCCGCTCAAGTCGCCAAAGTAGGCCGGACCAAGGGCGGATGAATTGCCTCATCGGTCCGTTTCGAAATTCAGGACCGAAGCATTGAAAAAACTGGACCGCTCTCTGATCCAGCCCGCCGCTCCGGCAACGCCGTTTTGAGTCGCCTCAAAATTCTGCTGCAATCCAAAGCCGATTCACAGAAACCGGATCGGCAAGCTGCGATTATCTGAAATGCGATGTTTGCTCCAGCTTCTCACCCGAGGCCTTATAACGCCTTACGGCCAACGGCTCCCATGCGCTAAAATCCGATGCCTCACGCCCGACGGCTCACACAAACCAACGTCGACAGCTCGCTCTTGCGGTTCGTGCAGTAGAATGAATCCTTCATCTTCATCGGACACACTCATGCAATCAGCTCTTCATCAAAAACACGCCATCGTCTGCGGCAGCAGTCAGGGGATCGGCAAAGCCATCGCCGAACAGTTCGCCGACGCGGGTGCGGCGGTCACACTGGTCGCCCGCAACGGCGAAAGCCTCGAATCGGTCAGAGCCTCCTTGTCGATCGAACATGGCCAGGAACATGACGTGCTGGTCGCTGACTTTTCCAACCCCGCCAAAGTCAAACAGATCGCGATGTCTTTTGTCGAATCCGGGCGCGTCGCTCACATCCTAGTCAACAACACCGGCGGGCCTCCGGCAGGTCCTGCTTTTTCGGCCAGCAGCGACGAGTTCCTCAATGCGTTCAACAGCCACCTCGTTTGCAACCACCATTTGGTTCAGGCGCTTGTCCCGGGCATGAAATCAAGCGGTTACGGCCGCATCATCAATGTGACTTCGATCTCTGCCCGGGAACCGATCGCGGGGCTTGGTGTTTCAAACACGATTCGTGCTGCGGTAACCAATTGGGCCAAATCCCTTTCTCGCGAATTGGCCGCAGATGGCATCACGGTCAACAATTTGTTGCCGGGCATGACGGCCACCGCAAGGCTTCATTCCCTGATCGCCGGACGGGCCGAAAAAGAATCACGCAGCATCGAAGAGGTCACCGCCGATTTTGTCGGTGCGATCCCGGCAGGTCGATTCGCATCACCAGAAGAGATTGCGACAGTGGCGACATTTTTGGCTTCACCGGCCGCATCGTATGTCACCGGCGTGAACCTGACGGTTGATGGCGGACGATCGGCTTCGATTTAATGGGTTGCGATGAAGTTTGAATTCAGACTCAACGAGCATGAGCAAAAAAAGCTCGCCCACATCAATCGCGGCAACGGCCTCACGCCGCGGCAATTCCTGCTGTTGGTGTTTGCCTGCTTTGTGCCGTCGCTGATTGGGCTGTTCTTCATGCAGATGTGGGGCGTGCTACTGGTCGGTGGAACGATGACGGCGTTGGCGGCGGCAGTTCCGTTGCTGATGACGCTACGCAAAAGCACCACCACAATGGACTTGCCGCGAACCGTCACGCTGACCCCGATGGCCCTGGTTGAAACCCACGCAAACTCCCGTTCGTTCATCAAGTGGAACCATGTGGACGATTTGATGGAGTTCGAGGAAGGATTTGTGTTTGGGCGTCACGGTCGATTCACGATGTTGCCCATGCGAGTCATCGAAGAGCAGGCTCCGGACCTGCAACAAGTTCGTGACTTGCTGGCGAAGCATCGAAACGTTCCCGATCGACCCAACGAACCGGTTAGCCTTTTTCAGGAGCGTTTTGCAGAAGGCAGTTCCAGTCCGACGTGGAACTACGTGATCCAACGGGATGACTTGCGAGGCTTGTTTGAGTCCACATTGATGCCTGTGAGTGAAAGCGAGTTCATGTACGAGGAAGTCCTGCGCCGCAAAAAACGAACCATGAATTTTTCTGCCATCATTTTTTTGGTGCTGTTGCTGATGGCTGTGGTGTTGATCGTCGGTTCAATTCCGCGAGGCATTGCCAATCCGGGATTGATCCTGGTGTTGAGTATCACTCCATTTCTTTTATTGATCGGCACTGCTGTTTGGCTGCGTCGCCGGGCGATCAGAAACCTGCCGCTGATTCGCAAGGAAGCCCATGTTTTGGGCCTGTTTCCAGACGGTTGGGCCGCTGGCAATGAAAACGTTTGTGCTTTTCACAAATGGTGCCCGGGTACGGGATTTTTCCTGTCGCGGGACTTTGTGGGATTTCGAATTGAATCTGGTGTTGTGAATATCGTTCCCCGACGGGCAATTGGAGAGAACCAGCAAGTGTTTGACTTTGTCCGTCTTGCAATGAAGCTCAAACAGGAGTCTCTTTTGAGAGATTCGGACAATACCGAATTTGAAGACGTGCCCATGGCCACGCCTCTGGGCTCGGCGGACCGGGACGAATCAAACAACCCCTGGGCAACTCCGCTTGCCGGAATGACCCATAGAAAAGCCAGCGACAAACCACAGGCTAATGAATAACGTGAACGCTACCGAAATGGATGTTAAAACCGTCCGGAAAGATTTCCCTATCCTCAATCAGACGATCCACCGTGATCGCGATCTGATTTATCTCGATAGTGGTGCTTCGTCGCAACGCCCCACCGCCGTGATCCAAGCGATGGATGATTGTTACCGGCAGACCTATGCCAATGTTCATCGGGGGATTCACTATTTGAGCGAACAGGCGTCGTGGCAGTACGAACAGGCTCGGCGAAGCGTGTCAAAATTCATCAACGCCGGCGACGAAGTCGAAGTTGTTTTCACATCCGGCACCACCGCAGCGCTGAACCTTGTCGCGCGATCGTGGGGAGATGAGAACATTTCCGCGGGAGACGAAATTGTTCTGACCATTTTCGAGCATCATTCCAACATTGTGCCTTGGCAGCAGTTGGCCGACCGCAAAGGCGCAGCGGTCCGATTCGCGCCGATCGACTCGCAGGGCCAGTTGGATTTTGCAGCGATGAAGGCGATGGTCAGCGAGAAAACCAAAATCATCGCCGTGGCGGCGGTTTCGAATGTACTGGGCACAATCGTGCCGGTAAAAGAAGTCGTCAAGCTTGCTCATTCGGTCGGTGCGATCGCGGTCGTCGATGCGGCCCAATCGGTGCCGCATGAGAAAACCGATGTGCAGCAGTGGAATGCTGATTTCGTGGCGTTTTCGGGACACAAAATGCTGGGGCCGTCGGGAATCGGCGTGCTATGGGGCAAGCGCGATTTACTCGAAGCGATGCCTCCGTTTTTGGGTGGAGGCAGCATGATCAACGACTGCACCGTTGCCGGGTTCACACCGGGTGAACTTCCGGCGAAATTCGAAGCCGGAACGCCACCCATTGTCGAAGCCATCGGTCTGGGCGCGGCGGTGGCCTACCTGGAAAACCATGGCATCGAAGCCATTGGCCAGCACGAAAAAGAATTGGTGCGGTTGGCGTATGGGCGGCTTGAAAAGATCGATGGGTTGACGATTGCCGGCCCACCTGCGGACCAGCGATCGGGCTTGGTGAGCTTTGTCATCGACGGCGTCAGCGCCCAAGACATTGCGGTATTGCTGGACCAGAAAGGCATCGCAATTCGAGCCGGTCACCATTGCGCGATGCCGCTGCACGAAAGCTTGGGCTTCAACTCAAGCTGCCGCGCGAGCTTCTACTTGTACAACACCGTCCAGGAAGTCGAATCGTTCGTCGATGTGCTTGATCATGTGGTCAGCAGGTTGCGATGACACTGCGCGATGCCGCTGCACGAGATTTTCCATCCGGGATTAAACCCGGATTATTCACGAGGCGTGTGCGTCAGAATCAATTCCAACAGTGATCCGCGTCTCTGATGCGATGAAACGATCGCTGTGGTTTTCATCTATCGGATGATTCGCGATTCTTGTTGAAATTCAACTTTTCCCTTGCTCCCGTTGGCCAGACGTAGAATCAACGCCCGTCGTCGTGAATAATTCCGGCTAAAAATCGGATGCGGCCTGCCAGAGACGCGAAATCGCACTTCCGCGACTACGACTATGATCGTGAGCGTGAGAGCGACTCGTGCTTGCCAAAGACCATCCGGCCGGCGCTGGTCTGCAGCATGCTGGTCACTGATATTTCAATTTCTTTGCCGATATGGTCGCGACCATCTTCGACCACAATCATGGTTCCGTCGTCCAGGTATCCAACACCCTGCCCCGGTCCTTCGCCCGCTTTGACGACCTTGAGCGTAATTTTTTCGCCCGGCAAAAAGACCGGCTTGAGCGAGTTGGCGATTTCGTTCAGATTGATCACCGGCACGTTTTGCAGTTTGGCGACCTTGTTCAAATTGAAGTCACCGGTGACAACTTTGCCTTCTAGGTGACGGGCAAGGATCAGCAGTTTCATGTCCACTGGCTGCCCCTGCATTTCGGGTAGCTCGCGGTCGTAAACTTTGAAATCAATCGCCTGATTGTTTCTGAGACGATCCAGCACATCCAAGCCACGGCGACCGCGCGAGCGACGCGTTTTGTCACTACTGTCGGCAATGCCCTGAAGTTCGGCAAGGATGAAACGTGGCATGATCAACTGGTTGTCCAACACGCCGGTGTCGATAATGTCGGCGATTCGACCGTCGATCACAACGCTGGTGTCCAGGACGTAGGGTTTGAGCCCTTTTACGTCTTTACTGAATTCCACATACGGAATGACGAACCGGAAATCGTCTTTGGTTTGCCAAAGCAGACTGATGCAGGAATAGCAAACCGCCGCTCCGATAAACGAAACGACGACGCTACGAAGATAGTCAGGGCGGATTCCGATCGCCCTCGCTTCGAGCAGTCCGAAAACGGGAGTCAGTGCAGCGCTGATCACGTAAGTCAAAAACAGCCCGACCACCATCCCAAAGTAAACACTTGAGATCATGTCGATACGCTTGTTGATGATCAGGACGTCAACCACGACTGTCGCAATGGAGCCCAACAAAAAGACCACAAAGATCGTCCAGATCATCGAACGATTGACTTGTTCGGCATCGCCCCCTTCAGCCCCGTTGATCAGGGAAACCCCGAGCCCAATCGCAACAATCAGGAAGCAGGTTCTCAAAATCCAAAGTGGCATGTTGTTCACAGAAATCTCCGATTGGGGCCGATAGGTAATTAACGCCCAGCAGTCAGAGAGGTTCGGACAAATACGCGGTTTTTCCGTACTTCCGCCCGATTGCAGCCCCTGAGTAGACTCTTAATCCCATCGAGGGCATTCTACACTATGAACCGTCACTGAAAACAATTCTCAACCAGCTTTGGTTCAATCTCTCACTTCCCTGGCGGGTTTCCGCTATATCAGGTCTGGGCAGATTTTTCGGAAAGTTTGTTCGCAGAAATCATCCGTCATTCCGGCGATGTATTCGATTGCCATCCGTTTCACGCCGACGTTCTCACTTCGCTGCTGATACTTGGCCGGGAACAGGTCGGGGTTGTCGCAATACCTGACGAACATCGCTTTAAGCCGATTTTGCGCTTTTTTCCGGACCCTGATTAAATCCGGATGCCGGTAGACACGCTGGTAAAGAAACGTTTCGAGCTCCTTTTTTTGCTCGGCCAACTCCACGGCATGATCAAGAACAAAGTCACTTTGCATCGCGTCCGCTGCCGAGCCAAAACCTCTGTCCTGGAGCTGGCCTGCACACCAAGAAATCAGACTCGTCACTTGCCGTTCGACCAAACTGTGGACGACAGCTTTGCGAGTAAGGTCGTTTGAAAGGCCAGTGTATTTCTCTCGCACCGATTGAATTGCATCGCGGATCAGTTGGACTTCGGACATTTCCTCCAGCGTCACCAGTCCCAGTTTGATCGCATCGTCGGTATCGTGGGCGTCGTACGTGGTGCTGTCAGCGGCGTCGACCAACTGAACTTCCAGCAATGGCTTGAGCCCCTGGTCTTTCGTTTTGTCGATGCGTTCCGTTTGGCCCGCCAGCACTTCGCGGGTCAGATTAAGCCCGGGAAACTCCGAGTAGCGGATCTCCAGTTCCTGGGCAATCGTGAGTGCGAACTGGTTATGGGAAAAGCCACCTTCGTCAGCGATGCACTCATGAAGTGCGTCTTCGCCGGCATGACCGTAGGGTGGATGGCCAATGTCATGCATCAAAGCCAACGCTTCAATCAGATCCTCATTCAAACCAAGGACTCTGCCGATCGTGCGGGCGATCGTGGCGACCTCCTGGGTGTGAGTCAACCGCGTCCGGTGATAGTCGCCCATCTCCCCGGTAAAGACCTGCATTTTTCCGGACAAACGCCGGTAGGCGCTGCTGTGCAAAATTCGATCGCGGTCACGCTGGTAGGGGCCACGATAGGAGTGCTCGTTTTCGGGATGCAAGCGTCCTTGCGAATTGCAACTAAACATCGCGTAAGGAGCCAGCAGGAGGGCTTCACGCTGTTCAATCCATCGCGAGGACGATGCCGGAGATTCTGAACTGACAGTCATTCCAGTAATGTAGCGAAAGTCGTCAGACTTCCAACAACGTTCTCAAACTGGCTGGAAAACTCACAGCCGTTAACCCGCCAGTAGGTCTGTTATTCCTGGCTAGTGCTGGAAGCTGCAATTATCTCCTGTCGCAAGGCGGCATCTTTGAGCCGGTAATCCCGCAATTCGCGCACCTGCATAGGCGAACTTTGTTTTTGCCTGTGTGCCAGACAATTGTCGCGCCGATTCGCCCGTTGCCATTGTCATTTGGGCTGCTGTCATCAGATAATGAGTCCTTGAAATTCGGACACTGGCTCCTGAATGATCTGACATCCCTAACCACACATTGCCTTTCATGAGCGACTCACAAATCACGCCGGGCGTAGTCTCCGGCGAAGCACTGGATCGATTGCTTCGTAACGCAAACGAAAACAACTATGCGATGCCGGCGGTCAATGTCGTTGGCACCAACTCGGTCAACGCCGTTCTGGAAGCCGCCGCCGAAGTTAATTCTCCGGTCATGGTTCAGTTTTCCAACGGCGGTGGATCTTTCTTCGCCGGCAAAAGCCTTTCCAATGATGGCCAAAAGGCAGCGATCGCCGGCAGCGTTTCAGGTGCCCAACACGTTCATGCCATGGCCCAGCACTATGGCGTCCCGGTCGTGCTTCACACCGACCACTGCGCAAAAAAACTGCTTCCATGGATTGATGGGTTGCTGGATGCAGGCGAGAAGCATTTCGAGGCAACAGGCAAACCGCTTTACAGTTCACACATGCTGGACCTGTCCGAAGAGTCCCTGGAAGAGAATATCGAAATCTCCTGCAAGTATTTCGAACGCATGAACAAAATGAACATGCTCATCGAAGTTGAACTCGGTATCACCGGTGGCGAAGAAGACGGCGTGGACAACACGGACGTCGACAGCAGCAAGCTTTACACGCAACCCTCGGAAGTGGCTCAGTTCTACGAAGCCCTCAACAAAATCTCGCCGCGGTTCACGATCGCGGCGGCTTTTGGAAACGTCCACGGCGTCTACAAGCCCGGCAACGTTTCGCTACAGCCCATCATCCTCAAAAACTCGCAGGATCACATCAAAGAGAAGTTCGGCACCGGCGACCTGCCAGTCAATTTTGTCTTCCATGGTGGCTCCGGATCGTCACGCGAAGAAATCCGCGAAGCGATCGAATACGGTGCGATCAAGATGAACCTGGATACCGACATGCAATGGGCCACGTGGGACGGCGTTCATGCTTACTACAAGGAAAACAAGGATTACCTGCAAACGCAACTGGGCAATCCCGACGGCGATGACGTTCCCAACAAGAAGTTCTACGATCCGCGTGCCTGGATGCGAAAAGGCGAGCAGTCTTTTGTGGATCGGCTCAAGGTCGCCTTTGAAGATCTGAACTGCATCAATCGCTGTGAAGGCTTGAACTAGGCAGACCAGTCTACGCTTGTTACTTTGCCTGGCCGGCCTTCGAGTCCGCCAGGCTTTTTTCGTTCCAATGAGTGCCGCGTTAGAGCTCAATTTTTGAATCAACCAGCCTCACGATCAGTATTCGCTGCCACGGAGCGACTTTCTGGCCAGCGATCTCGGAGTCTTCTGTTCCTTTGGCCAGCATCGGAAACAGGTCATTCATCTTGTCCTGTCTGGCCTGGGCAAGTTCGCTGTCGGAGGACGGGTCGCTGCCAAAAAAGAGCTGCCCCAATCGTTCCATCGCGACGGTGGGAGAAATCACGATCGTGTCGCTCTGACCAACAACGACGTCAAAGCTCAGCCCCGGCATGGCCTTGATCGCCTGCCTCTGTTCGAACGCAAATGCTTTGTCTTCGACTCCGATCCATGATTTCTTTGCACCGTAGTGGACTTCGGGAGTAAACGTCAAACGAACCTGCGATCGATCCGACTGATGCGGTGTGGCAACGATTCGGAAAACACAATGCGCGTCGGTGGCAGAGTCCTCAGTCGCGGTGCCATCGTGATACTCCTGCCAGTGAATCTGTGCGGCAGGTTGCGAAACGGCCGCAACGATGCCTTCACCGATCCGGCTTTCAGCCCGGCGGTAAGTCGTCAGTCGGGTGCGCGGTTTGTCGCCGTCATTGGCCAGAAGAACCTGGTCCAGGTGGTTGATCGCAGAGCCTGGCAAAAGCGCAACTCCCAACCCGTTCTCATCCAGTCGCTTGCGATGCGACAAGTCCATGTCCAACCAGTCGGCTTTGGCAATCAGGGCCGCGAATTCGGATTTCTGCTCGGGGCCCAGTTCTGCGATCCCGATCGCGAGGGCAACCGAGTTCTGTTCCATTTTCGGCTTGGGCAAGCGAAATTCGGCAACGGATGGTTTGTTTTGTGTGAACTTTTCACAGCCCGTCTGAACCAACGCCACACCAAGGGCGCAAACGGCGACCGCCGCAGCGTATCCAGGGAGGATGCGTTTTGAGTTCAGCATGTGCATCAAACAACAGCGTCGAAAAGAAAATCCGGCAAATAATGGCAACCTCGCCGATTCCGATCAATGCGAAAACAGCCGCTTTTGGCAGGCCGGGGAAGGAATGTCGCGAGAAAATCTGAAAAATCGGTTGCCGCTTGCCAATACTTCACTTCAACGACCCAGTAAGCCAATCACTCACCGAAGGAAATCCAGTCGCCGTTTGGCAACAGGAAACTTTTGCAAGGGTAACGAGGGCAACGAGACTTCCGAGGCAGTTCGACTTCGCAGACCGCAACCTGCTGGAGCCGGCAAGCAACCTGAAACCGCATCCGATTTTTTAAGCCCGGATTATTCACGAGGCGTGGGCGTCAGAATCAGTTCCGGCACTGATCCGCGACTCGGATGCGATGAAACGATCGCTGTGGTTTTCATCTACCGGATGATTCACATTTCTTGTTGAAATTCAGCTTTTCCCTTGCTCCGGTTGCCCAGACGTAGATTCAACGCCCGTCGTCGTGAATAATCCGGGTTAAAGGGTCGCCGGTTTTACTCTTCCATTTGCTGGATGTACTGACGAAGACGCTCGTTTTCGTCGGTGACATTTTTCAGCTTCAGCAGGTTCTCGACGCGTTTGAGAAACTCGATGCGATTGACGGGCTTGGAAAGAAAATCATTGGTCCCGGCATCGACCGCCCGTTCGATGTCTCCCAGTTCATTCAGGGCCGTCACCATCAGGACCATGATCGAAGACAACTCCTGATCGGATTTGATCTTTTGGCAGACTTCGAAACCCGAAAGTTTGGGCATCATCACGTCCAGCAAAATCAGATCCGGCTTGAAGGACGACGCTTTGTCAAACGCCTCCTGTCCATCAACCGCGATCTCGGTCTCGCACTCCATCGAGGCAAGGTAGGCTTCCAGCAGTTCGCAGTTCGCCTGATTGTCATCAGCGATCAGGATGCGATAGGGGCGATTATCGGTTTCCATGGTATTGTCTGCGGGGCGGTGATGACGAATCTGATTGAAGGTTACGGGGTAGAGCGGACTTGCTCAAGCCGTGTTGCTCAGGCGATGACAGTTTTACCCGGCTCGCCAGGATATTCCTTGACCAATCGCGGAACGGCATAGCCCGGCAAGACGCTTCGCATTTCGTCGATCAGGGACTTACCCCGCTGAACGTCGACTTCGAAATGGGCGGTGCCGCGTACACGGTCCAGTTGGTGCAAATAGTAAGGCAACACGCCAGCGGCCAACAGTTTTTCGCTCAGTCCAATCAAAGCCGCTGCGTCGTCGTTGACCCCGGCCAGGAGTACCGACTGATTCAGCAGCTGGTTGACCGCCATTCTCAAGCCGCTCAGGGATTCCGCGACGCGGTCATCGATTTCGTTGGGGTGATTGCTGTGGATCACGAATACGACTTGGACGCCGTGTTGGATCTGAATTTCCTGCAGTGTCTGTAACAGGCCCTCCGTGACGCGCTGCGGAATCACGACCGGCAGTCGCGAGTGGATTCGAATTCGCTTCACGTGCGCGATGCTGGCCAGGCGATGACAGATAAACGAAAGTTTCTCATCGACCAACGTCAGCGGATCGCCGCCACTGAGGATGACTTCGTTGACCGAAGGATCGCCTTCGATTTGAAGGGCCGATTTGATCCAGCTTTCATCGCCACGAGGTGCCATCTCGTAGGGAAAGAATCTGCGGAAGCAGTAACGACAGTTAATCGCACAGGCCCCCGCAGCGATCACCAGCACCCTGCCCCGATACTTCTGCAGCACTCCGTCGGCGAGCACCGCGTCGCTCTCGCAAATTGGGTCAACGGAAAACCCGGCACGGGTCTGGTCTTCATCGGCCAGCGGGAGCACCTGACGCAAAAGCGGGTCCTGAACGTTGCTTTTTTCGATTCGTTCGAGAAATGGTACTGGCACGAAAACAGGAAAATCGCCTTCGGCTGCTGCCAGCGAAATGGGGCTGTTGTCCAGTTGCACCGCTCGAAGCAGGTCTTTCCCGCTGCGAATCGCCGAATTCATCAACTGTCGCCAGGAGGAATCTTGCCCGGAGCCTTCACTGGCGAAGACAGATTTGTTCGAAGTCGTTAAAATTTTCACGCGGTTGCCTGACAAACCTGGCATCGATAACCAGCAAAACTTTATACCAGATCAATCTTTTGACCAGAGCGAGAATCGAACGTGCCTTACAAACCCAATGAATTCAGAAAAGGCCTGAAAGTCCAGATCAATGGCGAGCCATACATCATGACCAGTATGGAATTCAAAAAACCGGGCAAGGGCAACGCTCTGTTCATCTGCAAACTCAAGAACCTCCTTCGCGGCACGACGCTCGATCGGACTTTCAAAGGCAACGATTCTCTCGACGAAGCCGACATCGTCGAAACCAATGTCCAGTTCCTGTTTCGCGCCGGCGACACGTTCACGTTCATGAACACCGAAACCTACGAACAGTATGAAATGACGGCCGAACAGGTTGGCGACGGTTGGAAGTATCTGAAAGACGAAATGATTTGCCAGATGACTTTCTTTGATGGCAAAGCAATCATTATGGAGCCACCAAATCACGTTGAACTCAAAGTCGAATACTGCGAGCCCGGTGCCAAAGGTGACACCGCGACCAACGTGAAGAAGCCTGTGAAGGTCGAAACCGGCGGTGAATTCCACACCCCGATTTTTATCAACATCGGCGACATCATCCGGATCGATACCCGCACCGGCGAGTACGTCGAACGCGTCAAGTCCTGACCAGCGAATCAATCTGCTGCGGGCTTTGGGCCGATCCCTTGCGGGTCCGGTCCACTGCCGTAACACCTGTTCCGTTTACCGTTGGCATACTGGTCATAGCCATCGGACACCATTTGCCGCGGCCACCCGACAACCTGCACAGGCCAACACATGAAAGTCCAGTTCTGGGGCGCTGCCCAAACGGTCACCGGTTCAATGCACATGGTGCATTACCGGGGCAAACGAATCCTGTTGGATTGCGGTCTTTATCAGGGAAAGCGGAAACAGGCTTATCAGAAAAACCGCACTTTGCCTTTTGACCCCAAAACGGTTGACGCGGTCATTCTTTCGCACGCACACATCGATCACAGCGGAAACTTGCCATCGCTGGTTCGCGGCGGATTCAAAGGAGCCATCTTTTCGACGTCTGCAACACGTGACCTTGCCGCGTTTATGTTGCTCGACAGCGCGAAAATTCAGGTCAACGACGTTCGCTACGTCAACAAGAAACGCAAGAAAAAAGGCCAGGCTCTCTTTGAACCGCTTTACGATCACCACCACGCCGCGGCCACGCTGAAACGTTTTCGTACCGTTGAATACCACCAGTCATTCAAACCAATGGACGGAGTCGAATGCCGGTTTCATTTCGCGGGCCACATGTTGGGTGCCGCGACAATCGAACTGAATTTTGACGGCGAGAATCCCGGCGACGAACCAACGCGGCTGGTCTTCAGTGGCGACGTCGGCCGGGCAAAAGTTCCTATCCTTCGTGACCCCGAAATCGTCGAAGGTGCCGACTACATCATCATGGAGTCAACCTACGGCAACCGGAACCATCTCAAGACCGTCGACGCGACCAAAGTTCTGCGAAAAACAACGAAAGAGGTTTTTGAGGCCGGTGGAAAGCTGATCATTCCTGCGTTCTCCGTGGGCCGCACCCAAGAAATCGTCTATCGACTGAATCTTCTCGCCGAAGCCGGTGAACTGCCAGAGATGAAAGTGTTCGTCGATAGCCCCCTGGCGGTCAACGCGACCGATGTCTTTCGATCGCACGTTGAGTGCTTTGATGACGATATGGTTAACGCGATTCTGGAAGAGGACGATCAGGATCCGCTAATGTTTCGCGATTTGATCTACGTCCGAAAAACAGAACTCTCCAAAGCCCTCAATCGACTCAACGAACCCTGCATCATTATCAGTGCCTCGGGCATGTGCGAAGGCGGTCGGATTCTGCATCATCTTAAAAACAACATTGGCAAAGAGAACACGACGGTTCTTTTTGCAGGATACCAGGCACCCCATACGCTGGGACGGATCCTGTTGGATCAAAGCAAGGATGTCGTGAAAGTCTATGGCGAGCCGTACGACGTTCGCTGCAACGTCGCCAAACTGGAAGGAAGTAGCGGGCATGCAGACCAGGAAGAACTTCTCCAGTGGGCCAAAGAAACCTGCGACAAAGGCAACGTCAAAAAGATCGCCCTGGTCCACTGTGAACTTGAACCAGCAGAAGACTTTCGGGCTCAATTGAACAAGCGGAAGCTTCCCGATGCGATTATTCCGGCACTCGGCGACGAGATGCCGATGCCGTAGGCCATTGCCACAATCAGCCTAATACGCTTACCTCCAACCCCGCGATGTGGATATTTCCCGGCCCAAATGGGCATTCCCGGCGGGCTGAATCATATGAGCCCCGGCCGCCCCGGCCCTGCCGGGAGGCACCGAATCACACAACTTCTGTTTTCCATAAATCCAACGTCAGTCGCAGGTTTTACTTGATTCCTGACCATTTAGTGACAAAATAGGGCCTTGATTTGGCAATATCTTTAACACTTTCCACTGGACATTTCATGATACACGAATTGAAGAGTTTCGTTCTGGTCGCTCTGGTCGCGATTGGACTCACAGCAAACCTTGGCCTGCAGGCTCAAGAAATTGCCGACCGCGCGACGTTTGATGCGATTGTTGCCGAATGCGGAGAGGTCATTCAAGACGAGCTGAACTTTGGTGGATTCGTCCCGAACGGCGAAGGTTTTGAGACGGGCGGTCCTCTTCCTGCTCCACTTATCTTTGACACAGCATGGGGCACTATTGACTACTCGGCGCTGCTCATTGGCGTTGAGGACGGCAGCACCCCCGCGAACTTTTCTCTCAACGGTGACGTTGCACTCTCAGTATTTGAAACCCCGGTGAGCGTGATACCGGACCCGGCCAACGGCAACCTCGAGGGAGTCTGTATTCGTTATGTGTCTTTGTCGGACACTGGTGCACTTGAAGTTACGCTGGAAGACGGTTCCTCAATCGTTCTCGTCTTGCCCGTTTCCCAAGAATTTGACGGTATCCTTACTACTGACACTATCGAACAAGCTGAATTTTGTTGGATTAACGATACAGGGCAGTCAATCACCGGAGTCGAGTTGAGTGCCGTGAGAGAAGTCGATAGCGACGATCCGGGTTCGTTTTTGGCGTTCGGAATCGATCTTGCGTTTGGCGACGGATGCTCAGAAGTCGACTTGTCCGAACCAGAACCAGCAACCTGCTTTGAGCAGTTGGCTGAAGTCAAAGCTTGCATTGACGACCTGCTGGTCGATGCAACTGACAGTGACGCATACTTTCTTTACCAAGCCCATGATTGCGTTTGTTGGTTGCAGGACGATGTCTTCTGGCAGACCGACGATCGCTTGACCGCCTATGGAGGATCGTTCTTCGTCGGTGCCGCCTACACGATCGCCTACCTTGAGTGGACCGAAGATCCAGCTTCAAACGAAGTCATCGACAAGCTGATCGCCGTCCTCGAATGCATCGTGGACAATGAGATCGAATACGCGATCGCTAACGATGGTCACACCAGCTTCATCGAAGCCGCTGAACAGTATGCGGACCTCGCCGAAATCATTGATGATGATTTTGACAATGAGGTCGTCGCGGCGCTGGCCTATCGGCTTTCGTGGCTGCATGCCTTTTACGCTACCTACTAACATCGCGTGAATCAAACAGGCACACTGGGCCGACTTTCGAGGGAAAGTTGGCCTTTTTTCACGGATTATTCACGAGGCGTGGGCGTCAGAATCAGTTCCGGCACTGATCCGCGACTCGGATGCGTTGAAACGATCGCTGTGGTTTTCATCTACCGGATGATTCAAATTTCTTGTTGAAATTCAGCCTTTCCCTTGCTCGTGTTGGCCAGACGTAGAATCAACGCCCGTCGTCGTGAATAATCCGGGTTTTTATTTGGAGCTTTCTCCCTCCAACAACGGGGTGCGATCCGGCTGATGCGCGTTTGAGCTTGTCGGCAAATTGATATTGAAAAAAAGACAGGCTTCCCTGAAAAGTTGTAGTTGGAAAACAATAACTCTCAGGAACGGAAGCCTGCTATGAAAGTGTCTGCGAATACGT
>CALFWR010000054.1 GCA_937928555.1 uncultured Pirellulaceae bacterium | reverse complement strand
TTGATTCTAGGTTTGGCCAACAGGAGCAAGGGAAAAACTGAATTTCGACAAGAAATGTGAATCATTCGGTAGGTGAAAGCCACAGCGATCGTTTCATCGCATTAGAGTAACCGATCACTGTCTCAACTGATTCTGACCCCCACGCATCGTGAATAATCCGGGCTTATTCAGTCTAGCGAATTTTTGCCAGGAAATTAGTGGGCGCCGTTGATTGGATGTTGGGAGAAAGCCTGGTTGTTGTTTCTCACGGACTGGAGAAGTTCTCCAATCGCGTCGGTCATTCCCGGGTAAACGGTGTCCCGATAGGGCGAATTTTCCGGAAGCTGTTCCAGCAGGCGGCGATGTGCGGTGCCAAGATTGTAGTAGGGGATTCTCGGAAAAAGATGATGCAACGCGTGGTAACGCAGTCCCAGCGGGCAGAGCAGTTCGGTAAACACGTTGCCGGTAATGTTGGTCGAATCGAAAAACTGTTCGAGGTGGCTCGATTGCGTTCCGTCGCTGGTGTAGCGATGGGCAGCAAGGGTGCGGATGTGGTTCACTGCAAGGATGAAAACCGTCAACCCGTACAACTTCAGGAGTCGTTCCGGAGGCATGATGGCGGCCATCACCAGGCCGATCATCAGCCACGCTCGCAAGGCCGTGAATATCTCCCAAAAAGTGTCTTCGGCAGACTGCTTGTTGGGCCGCTGGTGGTTTTCGTATTTGAAGTTGATCACCAGGGAGCTTGCATGTTGAAGCGTCCACTTTCTGAGTTGAGGATGCGTGAAAGAGATGGGCGTCCAAATCAGGTAGCGAAACATGACCAACAGTGGCTGGAAGAAAATCTGAGCCAGAAAAACTGCGACTCCAAAGAGGCTTCCGCTCGCCAACGGCAAGTACTCTCCGTCGTCTTGGGTGCCGTAATGTTTTGAGCTGTGATGATGAATGTGGCTTTCGTAGGTAAACGATGGCACCATCATCGGCACGCCGGCAAACAGATTCCAAAACCTGCGAAACGCGGGCATGCGGCGGTTGGACAGATGCACGATCTCGTGAACGAACATCGATGCCCGATAGACGCCAAATGCGCCAACGAAGTACCCCATCCATGCCAACGGAGATGTAACAGGCAAATGCAGCCAAATTGAAACTGCCGAATATGCGATCACTGCGGAAAGGCAAAAGTCAATCCAGTACACCGACTGCCGGACTTCAAAAAGGTCGCGGCAGATCTTTTTGGCTGATTGATAAAAAACGCGTTCCTTGCTGCCGATGCCTTCCTGATTTGTAAGGTGATTCATGCGTCTGTCTGAGTTTGTGATGTTTTGAATTTTGGACCAAAACAGCCGGTTTTTCTTACATGTAAATCGAACGTTGAGCGCAAAAAGTTAAGCAACCAACAGGAATGTGAGGATTGCGACGTGAAGGAATACTGGAATCAGGAAGATCAGAAATAACGATTTCAATGATCGTGAAAAACGTCCCGGGTAGGGTGAGAGCCAGCGAGCCACCGTTGCCTGAGTTGCTTTGCCGTTTTCGTATGCGTATCCGATGGAATCCGGTGCGCGGGTCAGAAATAGCCCCATCCGCAGCAACCCGCAGCCTGCCGGTTGATCGGGGGTTTTCACGTTGGCCCTGCTGTAATCGCCGTAGCGCTTGATTGGCATGGGTTGCCCATCACGGTTCGAAATTGCCTCGCTCAACAGGCAATTGTAAACTCGGCAAAATACTCAATCAACAAATCGTCGGAGAACTTGTCGATACCGCAGGCCGGTGCAGGCCGCGTGCGTGTTTGGCTATTCGTCGTGGCCAACGAGCAGGTCGTGGTGGGTAAAATTTTGGATATACCACTGGGTCCACCGTGATTCGTCGTAGCCAAAGTCGATTTCGGTCAGTCGGCGAAGCGCATCGAGGCTCTGTTGGTTTTTCCGTTCCACATCTTCGAACTGCTTTCCTCCACCGGTCTGGAATCCGGATTGGCCGCCTCCAAAAGTAGGTGCGATTCGGCCGCTTTCCAGATTACCGGTGGGGACTTTGTGTGTGGTAATGAGTGATTTGATCAGCGGCAAAAAGGCATCCCTGCGACTGTAGTCATCGGTTGACGCGATTTCTGCGATCGAAAATGCGGCCCTGTTGATGATCTCGTTGTCGGGATTTCCAAGGCTACTGCCAAGGCGAATGACAACATGGCTGTGATTGACTTCCGGTTGCGCGAGCAAGGCTAGGGCGTGCTCGCGAATGTCGCGATCCGGATCTTCCAATGCAAATTTGATCAACGCTCCCCAAGCTGGAGGGGCTTGAACGGTCGCGATCGCGTCCAGGAAAGTTCGCCTGAGTTTCGGATTGTCAAACTTCTGCGATTCATCGTGGACCATCACGATCGTTGACGGGTTGCAAATGTCGGTCAGCATGGCCTGAAGTTCTGCGATGCCGATGCGGTTTCGTTTTACGTCTCGCAGCACTTTGCGGAGTTTCTCTTTCGCGCCTCCGCCTTGACTTTCAATCTGCTCGTTGCGGGACTCGACAACTTTGGCCAGTTCCGAAATCCACTTGTTGTTTCGCTGAAAGTAACCGTGGCGGGGAGCGAACTGGGACTCCATCACCCAGGTGCCGTTGTCGAGTTTCATGAACCCCAACTTGCGGCGGGCGACGACGTGGTCGGGATCAAGCCTGACGGCCTGTTCGTAGTGCCAGCGAATCTGTTCCGCGAAACGAGTTCGGCCACGCTTCTGGTCACTGCACCATTTGGCTAGCTCAAGGTGCGCTCCGGCGTTTTCCTCAAGTGTCCTGGCTTTCTTGCGGTATTGGATGTCTTCTTCGCTGGCGGGAATGATAAAATCGACGCTGCGGTTGAGGTCCAGTTTGTATTTCGCACCGCTGGTCGTTTCGAGGACAATCCAGGCGCGGCCGGGATCGTTTTTGTCAGAGCGGGATTTGATTTCGCCCTTGAGGACGGTGCCGGATTTAAGATGGACGGTATCCAGGACTTCGGCGTGACACGTACAGGCGGTACCCAGCGGGATTGCGATTGCGATTGCAAAGCAAACAGAGAGCAGCGTATTTAGGTGCGATGGCTTTCCCATTTCTGACCCTTTGGTGATTGGCAGTTGTCGCAGGTATAATGCGCCAACTGAGTTTTGCCCCGAAAGTCTGGTTCTGAAATCCGCAAATCCGCAACCAGACACGCTTCATCATAGTATTCGGTTTGCCTGAAACCAAACTCGAATCCCATTTGCAAACAGCGATTTCTCCCAACTATGGCGAAAATATCACACAAACAGCTTTCCAAGCTCTTTCAGCGACTCGCGACCAGCTACACCGCGGGAATCGATTTGGTGTCCAGCTACGAGAAGGAAAAGCGGATTTCCGGGACGATGTACCGCAAAAAAGCCGACCAGATTCATCAGAGTTTGAAGAGCGGCGATTCGCTGACCCATGCCATGTCGTCGACTGAAAACTACTTTCCGCCTCTGACGCTGGCGGTCGTTCAGGCGGGCGAAAAAAGCGGACGCCTGGAAGACTCTTTCAATCGCCTGGCCAAGCACTACGACAATCTGGTCAAATTCCGTAACCGGTTTTTGACCGCGATCTCGTGGCCGGTTTTCGAGTTGGTCGCATCGGTGTTTGTGATTGGCTTGATGATCCTGGTGATGCACTGGGTGATGGTGGACATCGGTGGAGTTGATCCGATCGACTGGTTTGGTATGGGCAGCACCACGGGAAATTTTTTGCTTTACTGTGCCGTTGTGTTGTTGTTTTTTGGATCGATCTTTTTTGTGGTCTGGGGATCGATGCGTGGCTGGTTTGGCACGTTGCCGATGCGGATTGCCCGGCGCACGCCGCTGATTGGCAAAACGGTCGAATGTCTGGCTCTGTCGCGATTCGCATGGGCCATGTCAGCAGCCGAAAACGCGGGCATGGATGTTCTTGAAACGGGCAAGCTTTCGCTCAACGCGACCGAAAACTACTACTACCAGATGGTCATTCCGGAAGTCCTCCACGATTTGCGAAAAGGAATTAGCTTTACAAAGACCTTCCAGTTGACGGAGGCTTTCCCCGAGGAGTTCATCACGTACATCGAAAATGGCGAGACTGCCGGGAAGCTTGCCGAAAACATGGCGCGGGCTTCGAATGACTTGCAGGAGAAAGCGGAATCCAACCTCAAAATCATCTCCGACATCGGGTTTGTGATGATGATGGGATTCGTGGGCATTATTCTGGCCGCCACGATCATCATTCTGTTCAAGAAACTGTACATCGACAAAATCAACGAATTCGCCAATGGCGTGATCTGGATGTTTGGTGGGTAAGTCGGGCCGTGCGGCGGACGCGAAAAACTACTTTGACGGCTCGCTTCGATTGAAGGGGGATTCGTTGATCCAGTGAAAGCCACGCTCCATCAGCAGGAACTTTTGGACGTTGCGGCGAAGCGTTACCGAGATTGTGCGGCCGTCTGCTTTTGCTTTCAGGTCCAGTTGGTTCTCTGCGGGAATCGAAAACTCCAGTCTTTTCTCGAACCCTTCAAAGCCCTGCTGCCTTTCCATTTCAAAGCTCTGTTGGTCCTGATTCAAATTCAAAACTGCCATCATTCTGGACCCGTCGCTAAGAGAAACTCGCAGGGCGTCGGTGGTACCCGGATCGCCATCGATTGTGAAAGGAAAGCGTTGGATTTCGATGGTGCTCCATGCGGTTGATTTGGCTTCCTCGGCCAGCGGTTCGCCATCGACCAGGTGTTGTTCCACGACGTACTCGCCGAACCACGCCGGAGACTCCGGTTGGCTTGTCTGTTCGTTTTTCAGATGTTCGTAGATTGGAATGACCACGCAAGCGATCACCGCGACAAGCTTTGCCAGTCGATGCAGCCAGATGGTTTTCCGGTTCGTAAATGGAGCAACGAAACTGCGACGCTCGAGCGGTTCATCGGAAAGGAAAAAGCGATACAGGTTTCTGGCGTGAGGTAGCAGAATCAGCATTGCGGTGACCAGCAAATGCGTGGCAAAAAGCTTGACCGGGACGTCGTAGCAAAAGTTCAGCATCACGACGTTGGTCATCACACCAACAGCAACCAACGCGCCCAGCATCGACGTGCGTCGCCAAACAAGCAGTAACCCGGCGAGTAATTCCGAAAGGCCAGCGAACCACGTGTAAGGCCTCGACGCTCCCATGAATGTCCAAAGCAATCGCATTGGCGAGCATTCACCCAGCGGCGTGGTAAGGATTTCGTTGGGCGGAGTGGGGAACTGGTTGGTGGCCGTACCCAGTTTCGCCAGGCCGTACCCGATCATCGAAAGCGCGAGCGCGTACCGCAGCAACGAAATCAGGCCGTCCTTCAGCCAAGAGTGTTCGGTTCGTTTTCGGTAAAGAAGCGACCAGATTCCGGCGATCAACATGGCGACGATAAAGATCGCGGCGATGTGGGCAAAGTCATAGGTCGTGTCGCCGCTTCCATTTTCCATCGGTTGGACTTCGATCCCGAACACATAATCGCCGACAAACGTGACGGCTTTGCCAAGCTGTTCGTTCACCGAATCGTGCAGGTTGATTTTGCTGACCGATGAGAATGTTGCCAGCAGCGAAGGCAGATAGTAGAGAAGCCAGTAAATGAATGTGAATCGGAAAGCAAATCGGATCGGCCAGTTGGCGGCAAAACCGGAATCGCTGGCGACGCCTGCGGTCATGGGCTTCCAGTCCCAAGCCGCGATACCGAACAGGGCGACCGCGAACGCCGGAATCAGCAACCACCACGTCAGAATGTTCTGGGGGGCTTCGGCCTCGCCGCCAAGCATGCTGGTGGTGGGCACATCGTCGCCGACCACTTCCACCGACGCGTCATCAAACCAGATGTTTGCTTTGCCGACCGCGATCACTCCCATGAAAATTTGGTCGGTCTGTTCTGAGACGTCTACCACGATCTCATAGTGCCGCCACTGGTTGTCCTTGATTGGCCGGTTATCCATGTTGTCAAAGGCAAGAACTTTCGGTCGTCCGTTTTTCGGGGCACTGTCGCAGCGCAGCCACATCTGGGCATCGCCGCCAAGGGACTCAACTCGCACCGCGGCCTTGTAGCGAATTCGTTTTCCCAGAAAGGGTGCCGGATCGAGGGTGCAGTTGACACTTCCAAACCCACTGCCCTGGTTCAATTCGGAAGCGTCGATGAACAGGCACTTTTCGCCGGAGAACGGGTTTTCTGAAACGACTTCGTATCGACAGTTGGAAGCTCCAGCCCCTTGCCGCTGAAAGTTCCACGGTGCCGGGTGCTGATTGGTGAGTTCTTCAAAGTCGCCGTTGATCAATCCGTTTTCTGGCTGCGAGAGGTCTTTGTCTTGAGTAGCGCCTTTGTCTTGGGCAGCGCCTTTGTCTTGAGCGGCAGACATGCCCACAGTGGGCACGGCAAGTATCAACATGCCGACCCCAGCGGCGATCGCGATTCGACGTAAAGAGTGTGGGCTCATGATATCTCCAAAATGAAAATCCCTACCGATGACGGTTGGCATCGAATGCAACTCTGGAAAAAAGCAATGAAGAGCAGGGGAACAGCAACATAAGAAACAATCCGACGTTGGACAAAAATCGGTTGTCCAGCGAACTGGCTTGTTCAAGCAGGAAAACGAACAGCGCCGTGGTGGCGATGCAGATCAGGGTCAGGCAAAGGCCCGTTTTGAGAATCGTCTTTGCGTGGATGTGTCCTCTGGAGAGCGTTAGATGGATCCCAAGAGCCAGCAGCGAAAACTTTGCCACCAGCAGGGATGCGAGGATTGTCGGCGTCCACATGTGAAAAAATTCGGCAACGCTCACGTCAGCAACCTCGGTCAGTACCGCATGGACGAATTGAAAGATTATCCCTGCAATGAATGAACAAATGACCAGGAACAAAACCAGCATCGTTGTTCCCAGCTTTCCTCTTCCGTAGAGGCCCACCGCCAGGCCAGGCCATGGTGCGACCAGCGAAAGGTAGAGCGAAAGCAGAATTGCGAAAGCCACGTAGAAGGGCCAGACGTTTCCAAGCTGGTTCATCCGGATGGCTTCTTCGAAGGGAGCCCGAATCGAGTGCGGCAGTGCCCATAAGGCGAGGACAACAAACGCCACCAGCCAAGTCGCCAACGAGGTTTTTAGCACCCCCCGAATCCGCGCGGCAACGAATTCTCCGTCGGACACCGGCAGTCCGGCAAGGTAACTGGTGATCGCGAACTCGCGCTTCCAGTAGCTGCTCTTTCCGAATGAGGGGCTGGCCAGCAGCAGGATAAACGCGGGAAACAGTAGCATCAACGGCACCAACGTTATCAGCAAATTCATGATCGATTTCAGGGCGACGAGCCTAGGGGTGAGGTGATTGGTCTGGGCTTCGGCAAAGTAAAGTTGCAGCGGAGCCCAGATGACGGCGATCGCGATGGGAGCCATCAGCAGCACGGTGAGCAGCACGGGGACTTTGAAGGTCTGATGCCACAGCCTCCACTGGATGGCCTCTTCGACCGAGCCAAAATTCGTTTCTCCGATTTCGGACACGAGCTGGAATTTTTCGCTGGCATCGTGCAACGTCGTTTGAGTTGCGCCATCGTTGCGGCCAGCGGCTTCGAATCGCCACGACAGGCGCCGGGATCTGGTCACGCTGACGACCGCTCCAATGACGCCGCACCCGGCCATCGCGGTCAGTGTCACCTGAGAGGTTATGAAATTGTTGGACTGTATCGAATCGATGCTGTAGATGAAAAGAACAACGACGACGATCACCAGAAAACTGATAAAGCCAACGCGGTGCCATGCCGTTCGGAATGGCCACCAGGCGATAGTTTGCAGCCAGCATCCAAGCGACGACATCGCCAGCCAGGGCAGGACGAGAATCAACAGGAGTTGGGAGAGATCAAATTTCTCTTTGGTGAAGCCTTCGGATAATGCGTGCAGGTTCACCAGCATCGCGGGCATCCAGCACCACGCGATCGCCAACAACATGCCGGCGATCGGCACCATCGCAACCCGGAGGCTTCCTACTGGCAGTTCGAAGAACCGGATTGGAAACGCCGTCCGGCCGCTCGCAAAATCCAGGTCGGAACCGAAAGTAAAAATGGTCATCGAAAGCAAGACCGTGCCGGGTATCAAAATGGATACCACCAGTTGCACCATCCATAATGGAATCAGCGATTGCGCCGTCCAGTAAACCAGTTGCACCGCGATGACCGAAAAGAGCAGCAGCAACAAACCGATGCGGTTTCGCCACCAAATCCAGTTGCAGAGTTGAATCGTTTTGTCCATCAGTCCCTCGATGTATCAAGAAACCATTCGTTCAAGCTGACTCCGTGAGCCTGGACGATCTTTCCACCAATGCCCGAAACGGCCTTTTCGAGGTCTTCACCGTCGACATCCAGAATCGCCGACCAGTGATTTCCGTTTTGCTGCCACTTGCCCATCGCTTCGATGTTCGGCGGACTGGCGTCGTCATCGGTTTGAAGCGTCACGCGTTGGTAGCGTGTCTGCAGATTCTCCAAGGGACCGCATTCGACCATCTTTCCGTGACGAATCACCGCCACCATGTCGCTCACCCGTTGGACTTCGTCGAGCAGGTGCGACGAGAACAGAACGGTGTTTCCTGCGTCGGCGATCGTGCGGATGATCGCGGCGAGAATGTCGTTTCGGACCACCGGGTCGAGCCCGGAGCTCGGTTCGTCCAGCACCAGCAGTTCGGGGCGGTGGGCCAATGCCAGAGTCAGCCCAACGCGAGCCCGCTGGCCTTTGGACATCTGCTTGATTTTCTTTTTCGGATCAATCTTGAACGTTTCAAGAAGCTCTTGGGCGTACGAGTCGCTCCAGTTGGGATAGAACGGCTTGGTGAATCGGAGGATCTGCCAAACTTTCATCCAGCCGGGCAGGGTATCTTCTTCGGTCAGGTAGCCCAGTCGGGAAAGGATCTGTTTTGGATGTCGCGACGGGTCTTTGCCGAAAACGGAGACGGTTCCCTGTTGGGCGCGAAGCAAGCCAAGAATATGTTTGAGCAACGTTGTCTTGCCGGCACCGTTAAGGCCAACGAGTCCCATGACGACGCCGCGTGGAATCGCCATGCTGACATCATCCAGAGCCCTCTTTTGCCCAAACCGGCGGCTTAGCCCCGCGATTTCAATCACCGATTCGCCGTTGAAGTCATACTCCAGCGGTTCGGGTTGTGCGTGTTCGCTGTTCTTGATCATGACCTTGCCTCTGTTAGTTTTTGCCAGGTTTGGCGGAATCCGCACGCTTCTGTTTGCGATCCAAAATTCGCAAACGACTTTCAATCTGCTCCAGTAATTGATCGTTGTTAAACCCCAATTGGCGGGCTTCGGCGAGCAACTGGTCGATCCGGTCTCTCAGTTCCGACTGACGGTGGCGGGCGCTAAGCCGAATGACTGATTGGGAAACGAAGGTGCCCTTTGTGCTGCGTTTTTCGACGACCCCCTCCCGCTCAAGCTCGCGGTAGGCTCTCGCGACGGTGTTCGGGTTGACCTGTATCCGCTGTGCCAAAGAACGAATCGGCGGAAGCTCAACTCCCGGTTCAAGCTGCCCCGCAGCGACCAGGTAGCGAACTTGCGTCACGATCTGCTGGTAGATCGGCACGCCATCGGAAAGAGAAATGCGGATGTCCATAATTGTATCCTTGTGTTAACGCAATAGTACAAGAATCCTTTCAGCCGTCAAGCGTTTTTTTGGAGGAGCCTCTTTCTTTTGTCCCGGATGCACCAACAGGTCGAACCGAGCGTCCCGGAAGCGATTCGGCTTCGACGTTGGCTGAGCGTGACTCAACGCCAATCAGCGGATTTGTTGCTTGACGGGTCGGCAGCAGGAGTAAGAAAGACGGTCGATTCGGCTATCTCGACGTCGCTTCCGGGGCTTTCATGAAACCGAATCAGGGTTTGGTTTCGTCGGTGGCTGTGGTGGCGTTCTCTTCAAAGCCTGCCGGTTTCACGGCATCGTCTTTGATCGAATCTTCGTTGTCGGTCCCGGCGATCTGCCCGCTGGTGGGTTTGTCAATTTTCGGAGACGGCCCGGGGGAATCAAAAGCGAATTCCTGTCTGTAGTTCAGGTCGCCTTGCCGATGCGAGGGCTGGGGTGCGGTTCGTTTGCGGGCAAAAGCAGCCGGGTGCTGTTCGATCGTTTGGCCGGCAAAGCGAACGCCCTCGTGGATGGTGCCTTTTTGGAATGGGCCAGCGCCCAAAATCCATGTGTTGCGGCTGGTGCTTTCAGCTTTTGCCAGACCAGATTGCCAGATCGGTTCCTTGGACTGGCGGTCGTATGCGAACACGACCAGTTTGGCGACACCGGTTTGGGCATCAATCTGAGCGACGGACAGTTCGGGGACCGCAGGGACGGGGCTGCTCGAGAGCGTCGTGACGGCCGTCGTCAGCGCTCCGCTTTTTGGCAGGCCGTAATTGATTTCGTGACCGTCGGTGCCGAGGGCTCCGACTCGCGGTTCAACGATAACGGCGGCCTGTTCGCGATCATCCTGAATGTGAGCACCGGCGGCGGTGAGTTGCTGGCGGAGTGAACTGATGACGTAGTTGGAGTCCACAAAGTTATTAGTGCGAAGCGACGCGACATAGCGAGAATCGAGATAGACTTTTCGATCGGCCAGGACACTAAAGTCAATCTGGCTCACGGCGTCGTCGACTGCGTCAGAAATCAGTAGTTGTTCGGTTCCAATACGACGTGTCGTGGTCCCACAGCCGGCCACCAGAATGGCAGCAAGCAACAGAGCGATTCCGAACCAATCGCTTCGGTTGCGTGTGCGGATGGAATGCTGAGGTTCTGTTGTGACGAAGCGGAGAAACAAGGTAGAGGACGCGACAATTATGGGCGAGTTTTTGGAAGTGTTTCGCCACGTTAAAGGAAGGGGCTGTTGCCAGCAACATGTTTTTGCCGTGAGTAAAGCCACGATTGTCCGGCAATTAGCGGGTAATGGTGCCTTTCCATAAGTGCTGTCATTTGGGGGGTTTGCGTTGACCAATCAATATTGACCGAGTATGGCGGCCAGATATAATCCGCCGCGTCGGTAAGGTTGGCAAGCTCGGAAGAGCGGGCTATTCAATGCTGACTGGAGCAAGGTCGCAAGATGTGTTGTCTGCATATGTTGCGAACGATGGGCCGTTCGAGAGGGCGGTTGATTGGCTTCAAATGGATTGCGTAGGAAGATTAGTCAATTCAGGTCCGACCAGGTGTCAACGACCTGACCACCTAGGGAGAGGATGGTTTTCAATGTCTAACAAGACAGTCTTTACCACCGGCGAAGCCGCCAAAATTTGCAAGGTTAGCCAGCAAACGATCATTCGTTGCTTTGACAATGGAAGCCTTAAGGGCTTTCGTGTTCCCGGGAGCCGATTCAGGCGCATTCCGCGGGATCACCTGTATTCTTTCATGAAAGAGAACGGAATCCCAACGGACGCTCTCGAAAGCGGCAAGCGCAAGTTGTTGGTTGTCGATGACGATGTGGATCTCGTGGACTTGATGGTTGACGGTTTTTCGCAGGACGGTCGATTCGAAATCAAAACAGCGAACAATGGATTCGATGCCGGGATGTTGGTCAAGGAGTTTCGTCCTGACCTAGTCGTTCTGGACGTGATGCTTCCCGACATCAATGGCAAGGAAGTTTGTCAGCGTGTTCGTGGTGACGACACGATGAAGTCTGTAAAAATCATCTGTATTTCGGGGATGGTGGAACAGGACAGGATCGCTGATTTGATGGCTGCGGGAGCCGACTATTTTATGAACAAGCCCTTTGACATCGAAGTGTTGATCGAAAGAACCTGTTCGATGCTGGATCTGGATCGAGCCAATGTTGCTGCCACCGGCACGCAGGGCTAGTCCACGGTGACAGGCAGGTATGTAGCTTGACTCTCGGAGTCGAGTCTTTACGCCTCGGAGAGGCGCGCGATGTAAAAAGGCTCGTCTCAGTTCAAATGGGCTTCCATCAATTGAGGGATTCGCGTGTTTGTATTGAAACTCAGGCTGCGCGGTATCAGCGGAGAAATCACGCAGACGAAAGTTCTCTGCGAGCGAGAACATTTTCGTCGCTGGATGGCGCTGGCTGAAAATCCGAATGCAGGCAAGGAATTTGTCTTTGCAAGTCCGGCGTTGATGCTGGCCGCTGTCTCCCAAGCGGCCAGTTGTTCCGGTCGGCCGGTGCAGTCGGCGGGCCATCTGATCGAACGGCTCGAAGGCTGCCTTGGCGAAGGCGATCCACTGGACACGCTGTTGTCCTGCATCGTCGATGCGCGTTTGGCGAGTTCAAAGCTGTCTTTGAAATTGCGAAAGTCCGAAACCGAATCGGATTTTCGATTGATGAAGTTTCACAAGGCGACTGGCTCGGTTGCGGTCAGGAAGTCGTTGACGAAGTGGATGCGGCACTTTGATAAAACGTTGGTACCCAAAAGCAAGCAAACGTCGAAAGCGGGCTTTCGTTCGTTGGTTGATTCCCTGATTGGCGATGACTTTCAAAAGCCGACATTAAAGTTGAAAGGCCAGCGTGGTTCAGCCGGGTTCGCTGGTTGTCAACTGGCAGACCAGGCGTTGGTGGGACTCGTTCGATCACGTCTTGAATTGTTGGAGCGGTTTGACTCCGAACTTGAGCAGCGGAAGCTTCAGTCGATGCGGTTGCTGGCCTATGGGGCGAGCCACGAGATTAACAATCCGCTGGCCAACATTGCGACCCGAGCGCAAAACCTGTTGGCGAAGGAAGATAACCCGGAGCGCCGGTTTCAATTGTCGGTCGTCTACGAACAGGCGATGCGGGCTCACGACATGATCTCCGACATGATGTTGTTTGCCCACCCTCCAGAGTTGCGGAGTTCGTGGGTTGACTTGAGAATTTTTCTGGCAGAACTGGTCGCTGAGTGCCGCAAGAGTGTTTCCGGGATCGAATCATCTCGCGTGGGGTTGGTTGCCCGGGTGGCCAGTGATGTTGACTCGTTGGTGATGGATGCGGTTCAAGTGGGTGTGTTGCTCAAGAGCCTGATTCGCAACAGCGTTGAAGCGATGAGCGATGACGGCGGTGAAATTTCGTTGCGGATCGTCAAAGGCCGGGATACGGTTGACTTTTTGATTTCAGATAACGGCCGTGGATTCAGCGAGGCCATCCGATCGCATGTCTTTGATCCGTTTTACTCCGGTCGCGAAGCCGGCCGTGGTCTTGGTTTTGGCCTGAGTAAGGCTTGGCGGATTGCCGAACTTCACGGTGGCAGCTTGCGGTTGTTGAGCGAACCGGAAAAGGGTTTCGTGACGACGTTTGCGGTTTCGATTCCTTGCCGGATTGAGTGAATCTGAGCCAAGAGCTTGGGGTCGCCAGTTGGTAGCTCGACTCCCCGAGTCGGGGTTTTACGCCTTGGAGGAGCGTCATGCCTGGAGCGTGCTACCAAGAGGGGCGTGCTGCTTGTCAAGAAGGCAGTCGAGGCTACTGCGAGCCGGTCGTTTTGTTGTCTGTGGACGTAGACTGGATGACCAGCCGACCGAATCGTGACGTGGAGACCAGACGTTTGCCATCGGGACTCCACGAAATCGCGTAGGGTGATCTTTGATGCACTCGAAAACGGGCGCAGTATGCCCAGGTTTGATCGTTCCAAATGCAGACCATGCCGTCTTCTGAAATTGCCGCGATGCGGCCCTGGGAGCGACTCCATGAAACGTCCCGAATCATGGCGCTTGGGCCTTCGCACGTACCGACGCGTTTGCCGTTGGCAACGTCCCAGATGTGAACGCTGCGTCGGTCGGTGGCGGCAAGCATTTTTCCGTCAGGCGACCATGCCAGTCCCGTTGTCCATCCGTACTGGGTAAGTTGCCTGACGATTTTTCGTTGCTCGGGAGCGAACACGAGGATCCGATTGTCGGCTCCGGAAAACGCCACCTCGTTCTGGCTGCCGGGTTCGATTGGCTTCCAACTTAGCGACAGCATGCCGAAAGCGTTGTCGAATATGGATTCGACAACGTTGTCGCCCGTTGCTTCTTCCCAGACGCTGATTTTTCCCAGGCTGCCTACTGCGGCAAGGTACTTTCCGTCGGGTGACCAGGCGAGTGACTTGGAAGTCAACTCGGGAAACCGGCCTCTGTTGGCTCCCGGGTCGTAGACTTTGATTTGTTTTCCGGTGAATGCGTCGAGTGTCCAGATTTTTCCCTGGGGTGACGAGCAAGCGATTCGTTTTCCGCTGTCATCGATCGCCACCGCGGAGATCTCGGGCATTTCCTGGTCGCCGTCACTGAGGGTTCGGGTCTGGCCGGAGTCGTATTGAATGAAGACTCTGGAGCCCTCTGCGACGACCAGCGATTTGCCTGATTCATGCCATGCGAAAGCCGGGTGGTCCTGCAACTCGCGATCAAGTCGGCTGCCCAAATCGGAAACGTCCCACACATGGAGCATGTCGTCGGCAAGCCCGCCAGAGACGACTTTTGAGCCATTGGAATTCCAGGAAGCCGAATAGACGTGGCCTCCATGGCCAAGCAATTGACGCATTTCTTTCTCGGTGTCAGCATTCCAAATGCGCACCGAACCGTCCGCACTTGCACTCAGCAGGTAGTGTTCTTTGGGGTGCCATTGCAAAGACTCAACGAACAATTGATGACCCGCAAATCGGGTCGTTTTTCCGGATTGAAGATCTTTGACGACAATCGTGTTTTCCGGGCCAATCCAGGCGATGAGTTTGCCTTCGTGGCTCCAGCACGGGTTAAGGATCCAGTTGTCTTTGGAAACAGTTTTCGTTCTATAATCGGCTGTGTCGAGTTCTACAACTGCGCGACCGGTCGTCCAGTAGAGTTTCTTTCCATCAAAGGACCAGGACAGCAGACGCTTGCCGGACTGCCTGAGAACGCCCTTGTCGGCGTGCTTGATTTCGCGTTCATACCATTGTCCAACCGCGAGCTTGCCGCCGGCGTCGCAAGCCGCGAAGAAATCCCCGCCGATGTTCCAGCAAATATCGATTACTGCTTTTTCCAGGCATTCAAAAACAGCAGGTTCGGCGTTCTGGTTGTCCAGTTCAATGACCTGAACGGTTCCGTTTTTAAATCCAACTGCAAGCCGCGACTGATCGCGGTTCAGGTCAACGACTGTTGCTCCGTCTGGAAGTTTCAGATGGTCGATGATTTGTTTTGAGTCGGTGTCGATCCGGTAAAGTCGGGATTCAGCGGAATCGAAAATGCGCGCCGCAGGATTGTCGCGGGTGAAAATGACGCGGTTGCAAGTCGCGTTCAGGTTGACTTTCCAGTACTCACTGTTCCCCAAAGCGCTCAGATGTTTCCATTCCCAGCCTCGAACGGAACTTTTTTGGGCGTCACTCCAGCGCGAAATCAGTTCCCGCATGCGGCCAATACCGCCGGGCTCGGACGAGGCTTCGCTGGCCAGCAGCATTTCGGATTCGTACAACTGTCGCTTACTCTGTTGTGCCCGAATGATCGCTGCGTCGGCGAGCTCCTTTTCTGCTTTGACCGAACTGGCGAGTTTCGCGTTGACATGGGCGAGTTGGGCATTCTTTTGAGCCAGCGTTTCTCGTTGCGAATTGATCATTAGGGCTACGACTGCCAGCGACACAAACCCAACGAGCAGGGTTCCCAGCAAAGTTGCAAATACCGTTCGATGCCGTTTGAGAAAGCGAATGGCATTGTCGAGGAATGATTCGTTGTAGGCAGAGACTGATTCACCGGCCAGAAATGCATCGACGTCGCGACCAAGGTCACCGGCTGTGGCGTAGCGGCTTTCGGGTTGGAGCGCCATCGCCCGCTTGCAAATCGCAGCCAGCCTCGAAGGGACTCTCGAATCGACATCTTCGATGTCTCGCTGTCGTCCGCGTTGGACTTCGTAGAGGGCCAGTTCGATGCTGCTTTCCCTGGTGTCGCGGCAATCGTACGCGACTTTGTCGGTCAGCAAATTGAAGAGCGTCGCGCCGAGCCCAAAGATGTCGCTATGTGGACCGACCAGACCGTTATCGCCGGCGGCCTGTTCCGGGCTCATGAAGGGAATGGTGCCGGTCACTGAACCGGAAATGGTCTCCGCATGTCCTTCTTCGGTGCCCATTCCCAACACGGATGCCAGGTCACTGTTTTCCGGAGCCAGCGTCGGCCGATCGTCACCGATTTTTCTTGCACATCCCCAGTCGAGCACAAGTGTTTGTCCCTGATTGCCCGCCATAATGTTGTCAGGCTTCAGATCGCAATGGATGACGTTTTGAGAGTGAGCATAATCGACGGCGTTACAAACGGCGATGAATCGATTCAGGAGCGGACGGATTTGCAGCATCCATTGTTCGCGTGTGGCGCGCGGGCCAAGGTTGGTGTGTGCCTTTTGGATTAGTGCCGACAAAGTGGAACCGGAAACCAGAGGCATGGTGTACTGCGCGTGGTCTCCGGAGACTTCCAGTTGATAGATCGGAACAATACCGGGATGTTGCAAGTTTGCCGTTATTTCGGCTTCGCGGATGAAGCGCTTGAACCGCCGTGTGCTGGCAGGGAGGTCAGGACGAAGCCTCTTGATTGCCAACTCGCGCGAGAGATTGCGGTCAATCGCAACGAATACTTCACCAACGGCACCGCGAGCGTGCAGTTTGACGATACTGGCATTGCCGGTCGATTCCGTAGCGGCATCCGGATCGACGATGACGGTCTGGGGAAGGCTCGTGTTGCCCAAGGAGACCTCGTCATAGACGACGGTCTTTGAAGCAGCATCCTTTCCTGAAGCAGCATCCTTGCCGATTCGGCTGAGGAGTTGGCGGCGCACGTCGGGAGACAACGACTCAAGGAAGCTTTCAAGTTGCTCGGCCGAAAGCCCATTAGCGCGCGTAGCGAGTGCTGTTAGGTCGTCCGCTTCTCGATCGCCCATCGTTCTCACATCAACAGGTTCTGTCCCCAATTCAAATTGGAGCAGACCCTTGGGGTAATGTCAAAAGCCAGGGGAAAGCCCATTTTTTCGGTCTTGGCGATCTGTTGGATCTGTTGGATCTGTTGCATTTGTTTTTTGGAGCCCAATTTGCAGGGTTTGCGCGTGGCCACTGATCGGCGCCGAATCGATTGCAGCGGTAGCATCAGTTGGGCGGATCAGAAAACGGCTTCGTCCAGGCGATTTTCTGATTCTGGACTTTAGGTGAAAAATAAACTTTCTTCACGTACACCCTGTAGCGACTGTAACGGCAGAAAGTCTCAGAGAAGCCAAACTTCTTCGTCCAATATTCAGCATATGGCAAACGGTGATGTATCTTTCGCTGGCCAAGTTGTGCCTGAACCAATTCACGGATACGGATACCAAACGCACCGCCATGAATGCCAACGCAAAAGCAGAAATTTCTGAATACGATCAACTTAAACAGCGAATTCACCAGAAGCTGATTGGAAAGCTCGACCTGAGCAAGGTCAACGATCTTGATGGTGAAGTCTTTAAACGCGAGATCCGCGGCATCGTCGAAAGACTGTGCGACAGCGAGCAAAATCTCCTTAACCGCAACGAGCGCGACCGACTGGTCGAAGAAGTCCTGGACGAAACGTTCGGTCTGGGGCCGCTGGAGGTTCTTCTCAAAGACCCAAAGATCAGCGATATTCTGATCAACGGTCCCAAGAACATCTACTGCGAACGCGGCGGCAAGATGGAAAAGACGGCTGTCGAATTCCGCGACAACCAGCACTTGCTACAGATCATCGACCGAATCGTTTCCAAAGTCGGTCGTCGCGTCGATGAGACGTGCCCGATGGTGGATGCTCGCCTCACCGATGGCTCTCGTGTCAACGCAATCATTCCACCGCTGGCGTTGGACGGAGCGGCGATGTCGATTCGTCGTTTTGGTTCCAATCCGCTCAAACTGGAAGACCTTTTGAACTTCAAGGCCTTCACGCCGGAAATGGTGATGTTGCTCGAAGGTGCGATGAAGGCTCGTTTGAACATCATTATCTCTGGCGGTACCGGTTCGGGTAAAACAACGCTGCTCAACACGCTGTCAAGCTTTATCTCCAACGAAGACCGTATCGTCACGATTGAAGATGCTGCTGAAATTCAGCTTCAGCAGGACCACGTTGTCCGCCTCGAGACACGTCCGCCAAACATCGAAGGCAAGGGTGAGGTCAACGCGACGGACCTCGTGAAAAACTGTCTTCGTATGCGTCCTGAAAGAATCATCATCGGTGAGTGTCGTGGCCCTGAAACGCTTGACATGCTTCAGGCGATGAACACCGGTCACGAAGGATCACTCACAACCACGCACGCCAACACGCCTCGTGACTGCATCGCCCGTATGGAGACGATGATCATGATGTCCGGGTTCGAATTGCCAATCAAAGCGATGCGTACTCAGATTGCCAGTGCGGTGGACCTGATCGTTCAGGCCAACCGTTTGCAGGGCGGACCCAGAAAGATCACCGCGATTACCGAAGTCTGCGGCATGGAAAACGACACGATCATCATGCAGGACATTTTCAAATTCATCAAACAGGGTGTTGATGAGAACGGTCGCGCAAAAGGCCAGTTCGTCTGCACGGGCGTTCGTCCAAAGTGTATGGACAAGTTGGAAGCGATGGGAATCAAACTTCCGTCGAGTATTTTCCGTGAACGCGTAATGATGGAAGACTAAACAGCAAGTTGTGATTGTTGAATCACGGAAACTGCAGGAATTATCATGGGCATTTACATTATTATCGGGCTCATTACGCTCGGCATCGGCGGTGTAGTCTTTGCTGTCGCGCTCATTGTCATGGGCGACGACGACAAGTTGGGCGATCGGCTATCTACCCTGACTCGCAACGGCGGTCGTGGCAGCTCCGCGCTTGAAGAGGGACCGTCTTCGATCCTTCGCTCACCGCTCGACGAAGCTCCTGAAGGAATCGAGCAGAGCCTTGGCGGGCTGGTAAATTACTTCAACCTGAAGAAGTTTATCCAGCAGTCGGGTGTGAATATCACCATCTCGAAATTTCTCACCATCACGATGGCGCTTGCCGGTGGGGCTGCCTTTTTGGGATTTTTCCTGTCGCCACGTTGGTGGTTGGGAATTGTCGCAGCCATGATGGTTGCTCCCCTGCCCTACATGTGGGTTTGGTGGTGCCGCAAAAGACGGCTGGGGAAATTCGCGTCGCAGTTGCCCAATGCACTGGACCTGATGTCCCAAGCGCTGCGTGCCGGTCAAAGTCTGCCTGCTGGAATTCAGTTGGTCGGACAGCAGGTTGACGAACCGCTTGGCCCCGAGTTTGGTCTGGCTTACGAGCAGCAGAACCTTGGTTCATCGGTAACCGACTCGCTCGAGACGATGTGTGAACGCGTCCCTGACCTTGACCTTCGCTTTTTTGCAACGGCGGTCATGCTGCAGCGTCAAACGGGTGGTGACCTGGCTGAAATTCTGGACAAAATTTCCAAACTGATTCGTGAGCGCTTCCAGATCAAGGGCATGATTCAGGCGTTGACCGGTGAAGGTCGCATGTCCGGACTGGTACTGCTGGGTCTGCCTCCATTCCTGTTGGCGGTCATGTTCAAGCTTAACTACGAGTACGTCATGAAGCTTTTCACAGAGCCTCTGGGACACCAGATGTTGGCCTTCGGATTTGTCATGCAGATCGTCGGAGCTCTGTGGATCAAGAAAATTATTGAAATCAAGGTTTAATGCGATGGCTGTTTTAATTCTCGCTTTTGGATTCTCTGACGCCCTGCCGTTTTTGATCTTCATTGCGATTGCGATCATCGTGTTCGTTGTTGCAGACATGTTCTTCAACAGCGAAACGCGTAGCGAATCGCGGCTGGATCAGTTGCAGCGTCGGGCACGGGGCGAAGATTTCGATGACGCATCGGGTTCGGTAACCGACAGCACCAAAGAGGGCATCCAAAAGCTGCTGCAAAAAGCCAGCCCAAGCCTTTCCAGTGCGATCCAGCCGAAGAACGAAAAAGACGTCAACAAGATGCGCGTCAAACTGGATTCGGCCGGTTTCCGCAACGAAAGTGCTGTCGAATATCTGCTGGCGATTCAGATGATGAGCGGCATGTTCGGGCTGTTCGTCGGCGGAATCGGATCGATCATCTTCAAGGGCTTTTCGCTGACGGCGATGATTTATGCCTGCGGCGTGGCGTTGTTGTTTTTCCTGTTGCCTTCGGTAGTTCTGGGATTCATCGCGTCGAAGCGAAAAGAAAAAATCTTCCTTGGACTTCCTGACGCCCTCGACCTGATGACCGTTTGTGTTGAAGCCGGCCTTGGCCAGGACCAGGCACTGCGTCGCGTTTCGGATGAGCTTGCCAAATCGCATCCGGTCATCGCGACCGAGTTTCAGCAGTGTAACCACCAGCTCCAAATGGGTAAAACACGCGAAGACGTGTTGACTGAACTGGCGGAACGAAATGACGTCGAAGACCTCAAGACTCTTGCCAACGTCCTGATTCAGGTTGACCGGTTCGGTACGTCGGTAGCGAAAGCTCTTCGTACCCAAAGTGAAGCGATGCGTGTTCGACGAAGGCAAATCGCCGAAGAGAAGGCTTCGAAAACGGCGGTTCAATTGATCTTCCCACTGGTGCTTTGCATTTTCCCGGGAATCTTCGTGGTGCTGGTTGGCCCCGCGGCGATCACGATGGTCAACGAATTGCTGCCAGTGATGGGTGGAGGCCAGTAAACTCCATATCCGTTTCAAACCGAATTATTCACGACGACGGGCGTTGATTTGAGTTGAACCTCACTGACACAAAGGTCAAAGCTGGATTGTCGCCCAGATTTCGGTTCACCTCGTTGACGAAGTCCAGACCAGAGACTCTTTTGCAACCGGTGCGATATTCATTGGCTAAACTGAACGTTACGCCCACGCCTCGTGAATAATCCGGGTTCAAACAAACAAACGCGATCCGATGGGTCGCGTTTTTTTATGCCCGTCCGCAAATAGGCCTGTGACGTTTGGGTTTGCTTGACAAATGCGCGGTGCCAAGCCAAATTCAACGATTCACTGTTTGCACTACTTCCAACCACAGGCCATGCCGTGCTCCTCGTTGACTGGCTGATTGTTCTTGTCTATTTCCTGATCCTGATCGCGATCGTCTGGATTAGCTCGCGGAAGCAGGAAACCGCAGATGACTACTTCCTCGCCGGGCGCAATGCGGGTTGGTTCGTGATTGGGTGTTCGCTGTTTGCGTCCAACGTCGGGAGTGAACACATTGTCGGCCTGGCAGGGCAAGGGGCGGTGTCGGGCGTCGGGATGGCACACTGGGAGCTTCACGCGTGGATCATGATCATGCTGGGCTGGGTGTTTGTGCCCTTTTATTACACAACCGGTGTTTCAACGATGCCGGAGTTTCTGGAAAAACGTTTCGGCGAAACGACGCGCTGGATTTTATCGATCGTTTCTCTGGCTGCGTACGTGCTGACGAAAGTTTCAGTCAACGTCTACGCCGGGGCGATCGTTTTTGAAACCTTGTTGCCGGGCAGTTTCCAGTCGCTCGGCGGCCCGTTTTGGGTCGGCGCGGTGACGACGGTGATTCTGACCGGGGTCTACACGATATTCGGTGGCTTTCGCGCGGTGTTGTACACCGATTCGGCCCAGGCATTTATTTTGCTGATCGGTTCGGCGCTCATTACGTGGATCGGGTTGGGCAAGCTTGGTGGCTGGGGTGAGCTTCAGACTTTTGCCACGACGCAGGGGATGGACTATGCCCTGTGGCGACCGATGGACGATCCGGATTTTCCATGGCTGGGAATTTTGATGGCCTCGCCGATCGTGGGCATCTGGTACTGGTGCACTGACCAGTACATCGTGCAGCGAACTTTGGCAGCAAAGAACCTGACTGTTGCCAGGCAGGGAACCATCTGGGGCGGATTCCTTAAAGTCTGGCCGGTGTTGATCTTTCTGGTGCCGGGCTTGATCGCCGCGGCGCTTGACTCCAAAGGCCTGATCGAACTGCCGCTCAACGCCAAAGGAACCATCGACGGCGACAAGGTCTTTGCGACGATGGTCGCCGAGATGCTTCCGCCGGGGTTGCGAGGTTTGGTGATTGGTGGGCTGTTGGCGGCGCTGATGAGTTCGCTTTCGTCGCTGTTTAATTCCTGCGCGACGTTGTTCACGATTGACATCTACCAGAAACTCAGACCTAATTCGCCGCAAAAGACGCTGGTGAGTGTCGGTCGCGTCGCGACGGCGTTGGTTGTTGTTGCCGGTATCGCCTGGATTCCAATTCTTCGTTCTCTGTCAGAAGACTCGGGGCTTTATCGGTATCTGCAGAACGTGCAGGCTTATCTGGGGCCTTCGATTACGGCTGTGTTTTTGATGGGGTTGTTCTGGACGCGTACCAATGAGCCGGGTGCGATCGCCGGGCTGGTCGTCGGTTTCCTGATGGGGCTCGGCAAGCTGACGGTTGAAGTATTGTACAAAGTCGAAAAACCGGAAACGTTGCTGGAGCAAGTTGCAGGATTTAATTTCCTTTATTGTTCGGGCATTTTCTTTTTCGTGACGGTGGTTCTGGTCGCGGTGGTTTCAAAGATGGCTTCGCCGCCAGATGAAAACAGGATTGCCGGGCTGACATGGTATTCGATTGACAAGAAAACCGTTCGCGATAGTTGGTCGACGATGGATGTGATCAACACCGCCATCGTGCTTGGTTTGGTATTGGCGATTTATGTGTACTTCAGTTTCTGGACGATGGGTTAGTGTCGGGCACGAAGTGTTTTCTGTTCACCGGTGTGTTAGCCGAAGCAGCAGGCTTTCCGTAGACTCCACCCGCGGCCTCACGCGTTGAATAGGATCCCAGTGCCACGCCGGTTTGACGTTTCGAACGTGGAGTGGGTTTTTCGCAGATTCAACCCGAGGCCTTGCGGCCAGCGGCTCACGGGCACACCCGAGGCCTTGCGGCCAGCGGCTCACGGGCGCGCCCGACTGGTCATTTTGCGAAACTGCGACGGTCATCCGAATTGATAATGGTGCCATCGTTGTATCTGACGAAGTTTCGCAGAGTGGATTCATCAATGGACTTGAGAATGGTCAAAACTGATCCGTCGCAGCGAGTCATGACGCAATGGATCATCGGGATGCCCGGTTCGCCCGGGTCGGTTTCTATCGCCAACTTCGTGTCGCGAAACAGACAGAGATCTTTGAGTCGGGTGTCTGTGTCGATTTCAAGATCGTGGGGCTTGCTCCAGAATGCAGCTTGATCGTGTGCCGCTTCGACGAGCAGTCCCGTGTTGGAACTACCGTCGGACATTTGGCCGAAAGTTACGTTTTTCCCGCCTTCAAAAACCGTCCCATCCCCGTCGAATCCCTGGACCAGTGTTTTGAAGTTCCCGTCAAAGCCGACGGATTTGAAAACGTCTGGCATCTCGGCCAGCAAGCCAATGTTGTGCTCACTATTCCAGGGCTCGTCGAGCTTGAATTTGTGGTACAGCTCGCCCTGTTCGAGAAATGGCAGGATGGCGACGCGCCAGCTAAGCAACGGTTTGCCATCTTTATCTGCGATATTGCCAGGGAATTGTTGGTTGGCTGATTCGTAGTTCAGACAGGCAAGAGTAATCGAACGGAAGTTTTTTTTGCTGCTCTCGATGTCGTCTTCGATTTCTTCGGCGTCCAAGTCGTCTTCGAACGTAGTCGTGTATCCCATGCCCATGCCTGGTGCTCCCATTCCCATGCCACCAACCATGCCCATTCCGCCCATGCCGCCCAAGCTCATTCCGCCCATTCCGCCCATGCCCATTCCGCCCAAGCTCATTCCGCCCCTTGACCCGGGCCAACTCAAGCCCTTGCTTTCGTTGACAATCCTCGTGACTTCAAGCTGTACCAAATCGCTCTTCGCTGAAACACGAAGCTTGAGCTGTTTCTTGAGCATATCAAGACGCCGCTGCAACTGATCGATTTGTGATTTGCTTTCGGCAAGGTACCGGTCGTATTGCGTGGCAAGTTCACGCGAGATGACCTTGATGGCCTTTTGTTTTTGCACATTGTTTTTGGCTTCGAATAAATCCTGTTTTGCCTTTTCGAAGGCACTCATTTGAGAGGAAGCCATGCCCATGCCGCCCATGGCTTGGGCGGCAAGCGACGTCGACATCGATAACGAAGTTGCGACGACAAGTACGAGTGTAAAGAGTCTATTTTTCATCTGTTCTCCAGTCCGAGGTTTTGTTTTTTCTGTTGTGCTGAGGTTTCTGTTCGTTTGACGCGTTGGCCAGGGGGAAAGTTTTTCGCAGTTTTTAACCCGAGGCCTTAGGGCCAACGGCTCACGGGCACACCCGCGGCCTTGCGGCCAGCGGCTCTCGGGCACACCCGAGGCCTTAGGGGGCCAACGGCTCACTGATTGTTAGCGAAAATTCAAATTGTTCGTTTCCAGTTGTCTGATTTGGGCGTCAAGGTTGTCGATGGTTCGCGAAAGCGAGTCGCTGCCGGATGGCTGGTACTGCATCGTGTGCGTCGTTTCGAGCCTGGAAATATCCCGTTCCAAGCGAGTTAGCTGTTCGGTTAGTTCATCATCAAAGCGAGCGGCAAACGATGGGCTTTCCTGAGGCCACATTCCAGTTGGAGGTGCGGAGGGCAGGCCATTGGTTGTTTGGAGTGTCGGTGCAGAAGTCGACTTTCCAGCAATCGGTCTCATCCACCACGCCAAATATTGCAGGGCCAAGGCCACGCTGCCAACGACCAGCAGCATGCTCAGCAGCGACCAAAGTATCCTCCGCTGCGAACGTGCTTTGGCCGGCGACCGGGGCTCCGGCATCGTGGTCGGGTTTTGTAAGTGAGCAACGTAATCGGTTAACAGCAAGTTGGCTTCGGTGGCCGATTGAATTCGCCGCGAGGGTGATTTGTCCATCAGTGAATCCACAATCTGTTCAAGCGTTCGGGGGATCTGGTTGTTGATCGAACGAATCGAGGCATGCGGCTTGCCGCCGATCTTTTGTAGCACCGCAAACGACTTTTCGGCGCGGAACGGTTCGCGGCCAGTAGCCATGAAATAAATCACGCTGCCCAGGCTGAACAGATCGCTACGCATGTCGATTGGCTCGCCTTTGGCTTGTTCGGGAGACATGTAGTGCGGCGTTCCGGCCAGCCAACCGCTTTGCGTCAGCGCCGCGTCGTCGGCAGCGCGAGCCAAACCAAAATCCGTGATCATCACGCGACTGACATCGTTTTCCAGCATGATGTTTGCCGGCTTGATGTCGCGGTGGATCAGGCCTTGCTCGTGTGCCGCGGCAAGCCCCGCAGCGATTTGTTGGGCGACGCGAACGATATCGATTACTGGCAGCGGTCCGTGGTCTTCGACGTGTTTTTGCAGTGACCTTCCTGCGACCAAAGCCATCACCAAATAGGGCCGCTCGGGTGATGAATTGACGCTGTGAATCGGGACGACATTGGGATGCACCACCGCCGCAGCGGCCTGGGCTTCGCGGGCGAACCTGCGGCGGGCAACTCCGTTGGCGGCAAGATGGGGCGCGAGGAACTTGATCGCGACCGGGCGATTCAGATCCCGATCAAAACCCCGGTAGACGACCCCCATTCCGCCACGCCCGATCCGCTGTTCGACTTCAAACCCATCGATGCTGCCGAGAGTTTCAGGATGAGTCGAAGGATCCAGCCACGATTCGATCAGCCGGGTTTCGGAAGTCGCAGCGTTGCTACCCGATACGGCGTCTGGATCGACGATCACATGAAAGCCCGAGCCATCGCCGGTGCCGTTGAGGCTTGCCGAAGAAAGCGAGTCTTTGACGACTTGCCAATCCGCCGCGTCACTGGCCATGGATTCAATCTGGCTTTGGCAATTCGCGCAACCGGCAAGGTGCTCCTCAAGCCGGGCTTGTCGGGCCGGGTCCAGCGATTCCTGAATCGCGCTACGCAGTTGTGCGGCGTCGCAGTGGGTTTCAGATTCAGTTGGCTTTGAATTGGGTGACATTTTCATTTGCTGAAACGGAGTTTGTTACGCCTGGTTGCCCTGGTCAACGGACTGCACGACTTTCTTAAGCTTGGCCATCACACGCGAACGAGCCACGTAAACGGCACCGACCGAAAGGCCGGTTTGCCGGGCAGCGTCTTCGATCGAAACCTGCTCGACCGCAGTCAGCCAGAATGCTTGCCAAGTCGGACCGCGAAACGTTCCTTTCACCGATTCAGCGGCCCAAGCAAACGTTTGCTTGCGCAGCTCAAGGTCATAGAGCTCCGATTCCGCGCACCGGGCCACATCGTGTACGAATTCGGCGGCTTGAATCTTTCGCGAGTTGGAGCGAAGAAAGTCCACCACGACGTTTCGCGTGATCCGGCTTAGCCAGCCACGAAAGGATCCCTGTTCGCGGTCTGCGTCCCAGTTGCGCACTGAATTGGCGACGCGAACGAGGACTTCCTGAGTCAGGTCATGGGCATCGGCATGCTGCAAACCCCGAGTCTTGGCCATGCGGAAAATGAAGGGGCGGTAGAGTTCGCTGAATTGCTCCCACGCTTCGGCATCCTCGCTACTTTGCAGTCGCAGGATCAAGCTGGCTCGAGTTGGAGGCGGATTGTTCATGGCCCTGTGGTGCCCGAAAACGGTCTTTCACCAACTTACACGAACGCAAAACGTCGATCTTTCAGATAAAGCCGGAATCTTCCGGAAAAAATGCCTGACAACCAAAGAATGCCCCCCACGCGGCGAACTCCAAACCGCCATTCATTGGATTCGCGTATCGTGTATCCTACAAATCGAGAACGTAACGCGAGGAACTATGGAAATCGAACTGAGAAACGTCTCCAAGACGTATGGCCGCGGGGCAAACCTGAAAGTCGCCGTGGACAATGTCTCCTGGAAATCCGGCGGTGGAGAAATTTTCGGGTTGCTGGGCCCAAACGGTGCCGGAAAGACGACGATGATCCGCATGATGCTGGACATCATTCGCCCCGACTCCGGCGAAGTGTTTCTCAACGGTGATCCCAATGGAAACCGGACGCTGGAATTCAAAAGGCGAATCGGTTACCTGCCCGAAGAACGTGGGCTGTATCAAAAACGCAAAGTCATGGAGGTGCTGTTGTATTTCGCGGCACTGAAGGGTTTTGATCGGGCCAAAGCGAAAGCCAAAGCCATGGAGATGCTGGAACGGTTCGAATTGGCGGACTGTGCGAACAAGAAAATCCACGACCTCTCCAAAGGCATGGGGCAAAAGATCCAGATCGCGTCCTGCGTTTTGCACGACCCGGACCTTGTCGTGCTGGACGAACCCTTCTCGGGTCTCGATCCGGTGAACACCCGGTTGATCCGTGACACGATTCTGGAACTTCGCGAGAAAGGCAAACTGGTGTTCCTGTCGACGCACATGATGTCGGAAGTCGAAGCACTCTGTGACCGAATCTTCATGATTAACAATGGCAAACAGGTGTTGTACGGTTCGCTGGACGAAATCCGCCGCTCGTATACGACCTATGAGGTCCTCATGGATCACGACGCACAAACCAATGGACTTTCCAGTATCGAATCGATCAACCGCACCGCTCAGGGGCAGTGCATTCACCTGAAAGACGGCCACAGCGTGCACGATTTGATGGCCGAGCTGGCCAAAGAGAAACGAAGCTTTACCCGTTTCGAAGAAGCCCGGATGCCGGTCGAAGATATCTTCGTCCAGATCGTGGGCCGGTCAGAGCTTCTGGCCGGTCAGCCAGCAGGACAGTCGCAGCAGGAGGCAAACGCATGATTCGCACTATCGCATGGCATGAATTTTGGTTCACGGTCAAAAAGAAATCATACTACCTGGTGACCCTTGGAATGCCGCTACTGGTCGCGGCGTACATTGGTTTTCTCAGCATAATTGTGCTTGTGTCGGCATCCAGTGAGATCAGCAAGATGGGCAAGCCAACGGGTTTGATCGACCGCGCCGGGGTTCTGACGGCGGACGGCGGCCCGCTGGCAGATGCAAAAATTGGCGAAGTGTTTGTCTACGAAAGCGAACCGCAGAAAATTCCCGACCAGGTTCCCGATGAACTCGCGAAGATGGTCGAGGAGAACATTCAACCTTCGAAACGCAACATCCTTTTGTTCTCCAGCGTTGAAGAACTCAAGGAGAAACTCGAAGACGAAACCATTGTCACCGCCGTCGAGATCCCGGGGGACTATATCGAAGAAGGGAAATTCAAGGTCTACAAAAAGCGAAGCGAACTGATGGGATCGGGGTCCGGAACGGGTTGGCTTTCGCGGATGATCGGCAAGGAAATCTTGGGCAGGACGGGGCTTACCGATCAGGAAAAGGAACGCTCGCGACGATCGGCCGGCAGCACCGAGTTTGAAATCGGAAAATCGGGAGACTTCGAAGAGGTCAACATGCTCGCGAAATTCCTCTCCCTGGGCATCCCGCTGGCAGTGGCGGGATTGCTGATTATGGCGTTGATGATGAACGCCAGCCTGTTGTTGGCTTCCATTGCTGAAGAGAAAGAAAACAAAGTCATGGAAGTCATCGTTTCGTCGGTTTCGGCGGAGCAATTACTGTTCGGCAAAGTCCTCGCGATCGTGCTTGCCGGGCTGCTGCAGATCGCGATCTGGATGACGATGATTTCCATCGTCCCGTGGAGCGTGATGATGGTGATGAAGGAATTTGTTGACTACGACATCGATGTCACGCAGTTGGCGATTAGCGGTGTCTTTATGGTGTTGGGGTTCATGTTCTACGGCAGTTTGCTAGCCGGGATGGGATCGCTGGGATCGACTTACAAGGACTGTCAGCAATTGTCTGCGGCGGTGATCCTGTGCGCCTGTCTGCCGATGATGATTTTCACGGTTTTCATTCAGGATCCCAACGCGTTGCTACCTCGGATTCTGTCATTCATTCCGCTGTTTTCACCGGTCGGGATGGCGCTAAGGTTGGGGGCCGGAGAGATCGCCACCTGGGAAATTGGTTTGTCGTTCGTGATTTTGTTGATTTCGATTTTGGTTGCGATCAAGATCTCCGCGCGACTGTTCCGCGCCGGGACGCTGATGCGCGGCAAGCCACCGGGCATTCGCGAAATCTGGAAAGTCTTGACTCAGCCTCAGTAGCGCCGGTTTTGCGGCGGCACCTCCACTTGCTACAAAGAGGTTATGATTTTACTCACCGCAATGCAATGCTCACCCTTTGGCAATGCCAGTCGCGCGGCACCCTCCCCGACGGTGAGCCGCCGACCCTCCCCGCTGGCAGGGTGGCCGACAAGTTCGCTTGCTACGGAGTGAACTTCAGCTCAACCTTCTCGCTTTTTGGCCGCTGGCAGGTCTTCTGGTTGCAGGCTTGGTAACCGATCTCGACTTGAATCGTTTCCTTCAAAAGCGATTCGTCCTTCAACGTCAAATCAAGAGTACAAACGGCTTCGTCTTCCCAAACGACAACACTACCGTTAGTCATCGAAGGTTTGCCGACTGGACGCTGCCATTCCCCGTCTGTATCAACTCCTTCGGGAGCCGTTAACTTCAAAGCCGTTTGGATGTATGGCTGGCCTTCCGGGACGTGGGCATATATATGCCACCCGGCAAGGATCTTGAATTTCACGATGACCCGAAAGCGTTTTGCGTCCTTTGAATCCAGCGGAAGCAGAACGCAGTTGAAGGCCACCGGTTGGCCGGATTCAGGTTCGTCCACTTCAACGCTTTCGATCAAATCCTGATCGGTCTGTTCGGTCGCAGAAAGCCAATTCTGGTGGCCGTCTGCAATCACACGGTTCTCATCAAGGACGTATTTGAACCCCGCGTGCTCCGAAAAGAAAAGGTAATCGCGACGACGATTCAGCCATTGTTTCCACTGATCCGACGATTCAAAACCCTGACCGGTGTACCGCTTCAGGATACGTTTGGCCATTTTGTTTTCCGGGTCTGTTTCCAACAACGAGATAGAATGATCCAAGATTTTGATGTCATGGTTTGCAATCCCGAGCTCTTTCGCATCTTCATCGAGCTTGAGCGGCTCGAACCAACCATCGGGCGATCCGTACATGTACCGGCGGTTTTCCTTCAAGTACGTGACGTAGCTTTCAAGGTCGTCGCCCAGTTCGTTTCGGAGGCTTTCAGGCAATCGTGCCAACGCATTCTTTCTTTGCCAGCTTGGCTCGTCCCAGGTCAGACGCGCCGCCTCTATTGGATTGAGCTTCTTCCCCTTTTCCCTTTTCTCTTTCAATTTCTTCTTTGCCTGGCGGTCCTTGATCGCCGACTTTTCCGTAAAATCTGCCATCGCCGCATTGCCTTCGTCTGATAGCTGATACAGCACACGGTCAATGGAACTGCGTAGTGTCACTGACTCCAAGCGACTGAAAGCGCGTTGGCCAGAAAATTTGCGGATGTAATGGATCGAGTTAACAAAAACCAGCTTGGCTTCGTCGGTCATATAGGTCGGCGAGGCAGCAAAGCCCCAATGCAAATAACTGCCTTGTCGACCGATCGCCATTGAGTTGGGGCCCTTACTGTTTAGGCCGCCGGAAATGAACTCTCCGTCTGGTGCATCTGTTAGGTCATAGGAAACCGTACCGGTGATCATTCCGTTGCCGTCCCGGTAGCCCTCGGTTTGGACTCGCCACATCGGCATGGTTTCGGACAGCCCTGCGCCTTCGGCGTATACTCGATAAGAGTTAGAGATTGGCTGGTCAGAGAAAGTCAAATTTACTTTTGTTGGCGTGTTAAAAATTTCATGGCTTTTACGCACCCCGTGCGCATGTGAATCAAGACATTCTCACAAATGATCAAGCCGCAAGCCCATCGCGTTTCGCCCCAGAACATTGGGCGCGATGTTGCCAATCATGACTGCCGGGCAATCGAAGTCATAGGGCATTCTGATTCGTTTTGTCCAGTTGCCCATGTCGATCTCATCAATGGACGGCGGCATCGCATCGAACACGGTGACGTCGTATTTTTTCGACATCTCGGCGCTGTAGTCCTCGGGAAACAAAATCGTGACACTCTCAAAGTGTTCTTCCAATAGTTTTTTGAAAGCCGGCGTTCGTTCCTGCCGTAACTCGGAATAGCGTTCTTTGGCTTTGCCAGTGACATAGCCCGGTGCGAACGCTTTTGCGTCCGGGTCCCGCCCGACAAACAGGATCTTCAGCGGAGATTTTTCTACCGTCGATTCTGCAGCAACCGTTGTTGCATCGACGACAGGATGGGAGTCAGTCACCTGTCCATAGAGTAACTGGCCGCAAAGGAACGCCGTGACCAAAGTACAAACGTGGAATGAAATCTGAACCATGTTTAATTCACTGTTGAAAAGTCGTTGAACCACCAAGTGGATTCTGAATCTGAGATTGTAATCGATTTGGTGTTGGACGCAATTTTGGGTCCTTCCTTTAATCCCGGATTATTCACGAGGCGTGGGCGTAACTTTCAGTTTAGCCAATGAACAGCGCACCGGTTGGAAAAGAGTCTGTGGTCTGGACTTCGTCAACGAGGTGAACCGAAATCTGGGCGACAATCCAGCTTGGACCTTCGTGTCAGTGCGGTTCAACGCAAATCAACGCCCATCGTCGTGAACAATTCCGGTTAATGCGCGACCAGCAAGACGAATCTCAGCAAGGTGAATCCCATTACACTCATTGTCGACGGCGATGGTCTACGTGATGTTCGTGTAAGTCTGTGGAATGCTCGTTGGTAGCGCGGCCCACGGCAAGGCGCTGATTCCGCTCGGATCGGGCTGTGTTCCCGACTTCAACTGCTCGCATTGCAGGCTTCGGGCTTTTTGATTACGCAATTTAGAAATGCAATTTCGGTCCCCTGATTGACTCCAAAATTTAGAATATACTTTTTGTATGCCGGACCCCATTCTCGAAAAGAACCTGATCAGTATCAAACTGGGCACCTACGGTGTCGGTGCCGCAACTTGCATCAAGGACCCGACTGTCCTGCCAACAGTGCAAAACTACAAACGCCAGACCGCCTCGCGAATGTTTCCGCTTGGTCGTCACGACATCGATCGTCGGCTTGCCGATGCGGAGTACTTTGTCAGCCGGAAACTTGACGGAGAGTTCACGGTTTGTGTTTACCGTGACGGCCAGCTTTACAGCGTCAATCCCGGTGGAACCGTTCGCACCGGCATGCCGTGGCAAGCGGAAGCTTTGGAACTGCTGGATTCGGCCAACGTCTCCCGAGCGATCATCGCCGGCGAGCTCCACAAGATCGTGGACGACCGCCGCTGCCGCGTGCACGATATCGTCAGTTCGGCAAGACAGCCAAAGTCACAGGAGGAGCTGGATCTGCTTCACTTTGCGGTTTTCGATATCATCGCGATCGATGGTGAAAGCGTGGACCAGCCCTACGCCGAAACGTGGAACAGGATCGAAGAATGGTTTGGCGATGGCAAGTCGGTCAAACCCGTCGAAACGGTGAAGGTCAAAGGCCGCAACATGGTCGAAGCCCAATTCAATGAGTGGGTGGAAAACGAAAAAGCGGAAGGCATCGTCGTCCGCAGTGATGCCGCAGGTAACTTCAAAATCAAACCGCTGCACACGATCGACGCAGTTGTCATTGGGTTCACCGAATCCACCGATGACCGCGCGGGCATGATGCACGACCTTTTGCTGGCGGTAGCCCGCAAAGACGGTGCGCTTCATGTGATGTGCCGCGTCGGCGGGGGCTTTTCCGAAGACCAGCGCCGGGAGATGCTCTCAGATCTTAAAGACATGGTTGTCGAAAGCGAGTACGCCGAAGTCAACTCCGACCACGTGGCCTATCAGATGGTTCGTCCGGAGTGGGTCATTGAACTGAACTGCCTGGACATTATCTCGCAGAACACGCGGGGTGGTCCGATCAACCGCATGGTGTTGAACTGGAATCGGGAAACGTCGGCTTATGAGGTCGTCCGCAGGTTGCCATTGGTCAGTGTGATTTCGCCACAGTTCGTTCGGGTTCGTGACGACAAGCAATTCAACCCGCACGACATTCGCCTGGCCCAGATCACCGATGTGGTTCCTGTCGAAAAGGCCTCGGTCAACGCGACCGAACTGAAGCTGGCCAAGTCCGCTGTGCTGCGGCGTGAGGTGTTCACCAAAACGCTCAAGGGCAAGTTGATGGTGCGTAAGTTCGTGATGTGGAAAACGAACAAGGAAACCGAAGGCAGCGAGTACCCATCGTACGTCGTGCACTTCACCGACTACAGTCCCGGCCGCAAACATCCGCTTGACCGCGAAGTCCGCATTTCGAATTCCGAAGAACAGATCAACGAGCTGTTCGAAGAATTGAAAAAGGACAACATCAAGAAAGGCTGGGCGGAGCTCGATTCTCCCGGGTAATTTGCGGGCGAGTGTTTGCGGCAGTTTCTGTTTCGCTCTGTACGTCTCTGGCAGCCGAATCATCGTCCTCCCGAACATTCAGCGCACGAAAAAACCCGGCGAGGCGTTTGAATTCGCACTTTGCCGGGTTCGTTCTGTAGTGAGGGCGCAGGGGCTCGAACCCTGGACCTACGGATTAAAAGTCCGTTGCTCTACCAACTGAGCTACGCCCTCGGTGCTGGAATCAGCGACTCGCAGCGGCCTCGAAAACACGCTTGGTGCCTTCGAGAGTGCCATAAGATGCCCGATGACTTGAGGAGTGTCAATAGGCGATTCGGGTTCGTAAAAAAACAATGACCACCGCTGAATTTTGCCCTACTGACTGATAACTTCCCCACCATCGATCGAACCCAGGGCTCGCCATATTTCTAGGTCGATATCCTCGGAAACAAAGCCCACACTGCCGTCCATTCTGGCCGCGTTAACCCCTCCGGGATGCCAGGACCTTGACGTTACTGCCGCATAGGTAGGCCTGAGCGAATCGCGGCCTTCTTGCTGTGAGCTGAAGTCAATGTCGAACCCGACGCCCTCGTGCTCGTAGCCGACGCTGGTGTTGGGCCCAAACGTCACCGTCATCCCGCTATGATGGACCCGGCCGTCAGTCCACACCGTGTGCCCCGTGTTCTGCGTTGGGCTGGAGCCCAATTTGAGCTCGCCGCGGGCGCCAAGAAAATGACTTTGTCGTTCAGGCAACTGCGCGTCAAAAGACAAAGCGTTCCGAATGTAAGGAGTAAAGGCCTTTACGTCGGTCGTGCACAGCGTGTTGCTTAACCCGTCGCTGACAGACGAATGTTTTGTCGGGTTCTGCACCACGAATGCTCCATCGCCCACCGCACCGGTCGTCGGATCGTAGATGAACCAAGTTCCCATGTTGAAACCGTAGCTGGTCGAATGCACAAACGGTTTACCATCACGAATCCGCACCGCCGCTCTGAGATCGCTGGGGCAACTATAAGTCGCAACGCCCAAGGCCGGGATCCCACTGTCGACTTGCTCATGCCAGTCGGTGGCAAAGTCAATCAGCCCTTCCGCGTTGGCTTGTTCGAGAAACGGCAGCAGCCTCGCATGAATCGACCACGAACCACGCTTGATCTCGCCGGGCTGAACTTCAAAGCTGGGCGGGTAGTGGCCCTGAGCCGACTCAAAATTGTGAACGGCGAGTGCTATTTGCCGCAGGTTGTTCGCGCAGGCGGTCCGGTTGGCCGCTTCACGGACTTCCTGCACCGCAGGCAGCAACATCGCCACCAGGATGCCGATGATGCCCGTGACCACCAGAAGTTCAACAAGGGTAAAGCCGCGAGAGATTTTCTTGGGACTGTTTCGCATCACCCCATTATTTTCAGTCACGCGCCGGGTGCAATTCTGAAACTGAATTTTGGCCAAATGGCGAACATTTATTGCAGGTAAGAGGATTTGCACGCTGACGGAGCAGGTTCAAATTCCGAACAATCCGTTCAAGCAACCGATGCGAGTATGAAACTCCACAGAGCCCCACCAACGAACGCGAATTCTGACGCACATCTGCTTTCGCCGTTTCGCAAGATCGGCCGCTCTTTTTTCTCGATCCGATTCCACTTGGTGAGCCTTCCGCCTGATGAGCCTTGATCTAACCTTGAGGCGGGTTATTCACCGCGCGTGGGCGTGAGATTCAGTTTAGCCAATGGACACCGTATCGATCCAAACAAATCCTATTTTGGACCTCATCAGCGAGGCGAACCGAATCCCCGTAGTCGATCCTGATTTCGGAATAGGCCTGGTGTGATTTAACGGCAATCAACGCCTGTATCAGTCTGCATTGGGTGAGTCGAGCTTCTTGAAGCATGCCTGCTCTTTGTTTTTTGCCCAACAAACTCTCGGCCTTCTTGAACAGAGGACTTGAACATCGGCTAAGTTCGTCCCTCACCACGCTATGGCATATCGCTTATTTGTTATCCAGCCCATGCCACTACCCAGCATTCCATTTGTTTCCACAGTCTTCACAGATCCTTCTACGCGAAATGAATGGCAATGGAGTTCCGAGAAGTAGAAGCGACAGGAATATCCATTTTCGCCTTAATCTCTCAGGAAAAGTGTTGCCCGAATTGCAATTCGGGCAACAAGCTTCGCCATCCTGGTTCGACTCTGTGCCTACGGAGCCGCATTCGTCTAATCCTGCAGGTTCTTCAAGTATTCGGATTGCCCGGTCACGATCTTTGGCGGCCACGAGAAGTTTTATTCCCCCCACCGCGTTGGCAATCATCCAGTCCATTGCAACATGGTGTTCGCCATCGAGAAACGATTGCAAGTTTTCCGCCTCCAGCTTGTTTCGTGCAAGATGTGCGAATACTGGATCGTCGTACGTCGCAATTTTCACAAGCGATGGGTGATGCATTAGGCAATTCCTGTTTCGAATGCCCGGTGTTCGTCGCAACGCAGCGGATATTGGCAGGAATCCTGCGGGTCAGATAGCGAATTGCGATCTATCGGTGTGCCACTGAGACGGCATCGCAATCTGGAATTTGTTTTGGCGAACACGGATAGATCGTGCGTTGAGCTGTGTCGCGCGCTGCGACCACGTCACGGTAGATGGTAACGGATTTGTGAGGCGGATTCCAGTTTTTGGCGGCGACTTGCAAGCAGCTTGTACCGTCAGTGACGCTGGTACCAACTGGAACGATGCTTTGAATTCATGACCATCGCCCAACTTGGCTTGGGGGTCATCGGGGGTCATCCTATGCGGAATCAATGAACAACCGCAGACCCGCAGGCCTTGCAAAGCCTTTCCGCCGAACAGCCGGCCTTCCCGCTCAATCAAAGCACTTCAACGTTTGACTGCAAAAACCATCGCCAGAACCCACCATCTGCACCGTTTCTTCCATGCAGCTTCCACAGGGCAGTTCTCCGTTTCGCCAGACCCTGACGTTTCAATGCCGCGCTCAACATGATTCAAGAATCATTGAACACCAGAGTCATGCCTCACAAAAATTCGGGGGTTTGGGGGTTTGGGAGCAGAGCCACCAAGTGACCAGCAAGCGTGACGACTAGATCCCCGCAAGCCACCCAAGTATGGGAATGCCAACCCCAACGACGATATGGAGCGACATCCAGACCCAGTATTTCGCAGGAGCCTTCGCTCGTTCAACAAATAGCTCGTCTCCTTGCGTGCTCACGACAACCACGCCGAAGTAGAGCTCTGTCCCGAGGATAGCGAGTGAGAATACCGACAAGGCGTATGCAAGCATAAATCGAGTGCTTCCTGAATCTGTGGGAGCGCAAACGCCCTGTGTCTGTATAACGAATTGCGATCTATCGGTGTGTCACTGAGATTGTATCGCAATCTGGAATTTGTTTTGGTGCACACGGATAGATCGTGCGTTGAACTTTGTCGCGCGCTGCGACTGGGTCACAATAAATGGTAACGGATTTGCCAGGCGAAATCCAGTTTTTGGTGGTAACTTGCAAGCAGCTTGTGCCGTCAGTGACGCAGGTACCAACTGGGACGATGCGTTGAATTCATGACCGACGCCCAACTTGGCTTGGGCGTCATCCTACGCGGAATCAATGAACAACGGCAGATCTTGCAAAACCTTTCCACCGAACAATCGGCCTGATCGGCCTGATCGGCGGATCAATCTTCCAAAGTCCCGAACTCGAACTCTGTGGCACAACGCAAAGTCGCACACGCAATGTCCCCGGCAACGAACTCGTACGCGGCTTCTTGCAGCATACCTTGCCGTCGCGATTTCAACGGATTCGTTACTACCGTTGGGCGTTACCCAACTGCAAGTTGAAGTTCCAGTACGTGCAAATGCTAGTTTGCTTTTACTTGGGATGGTGCTGGCGGATGAAGCAACACGAGGTGGTGGAGGAAATTCGGAAGCCACCAACACCGTGTCCTGATTGCAAGGTGGGTCATCTGCATCTGACGATGATCACCGACGCATCGGGGAAAGTGATCTACCGCCGTCCGTTGCCAGGGCATGCGGTGGCGTATCTCGATTCCGGTTGAAGCCTGTCCGAGGCAACCATCTCATTGCGACGCAAATCTTTGAAGCTTCCAGCCACAAAGTTCCTTCACGCTGCGCGCTTGCAACGTAACAAACCAAAAAACAGAAAGAAAGAGCCCCGATCCAGCTTCAATCGGGCATCTTGAACAAAGTGTTTGAGCTCCGGCGGGCACCCAAAGCAATTCAAACCGCACCATCACACCAACTCTTCCACCGATCCAATCCCAAAAACATGAGCCCGCGAAGTCAAGCACTCAATTGTTATCCCGCGGTTGTTTTATTTATAGTTCACTTGCACACCAGGAAGTGAAGCTGACGAAAGCTCCACTAAGCCCTCGGTTTGATTTCCTCCCCAAGGCTCAACATTAATCGTTTTGAGGTTTGGGAATGATTTTAGTATCTCGACAATCTCACGTTTGCAATATCGGTTGCTGAGCCTAATCGTGTGGACATACTTGAATTTCGTATAAAACCTGGTTAAATCTGGATCGTAATGGTTAAGGTCATCAATGCAAAAATCCAGTTCCGTGATTCGTTCAAATTTGTCGGCAAGTTCTACGTCAATTTCGTCCAGTATCCATTCCGGCAGGATGTTGCCTCGTGAAAAACCAGTGTTGGGCAATGCCCAAAAAGTCGAGCCATCACTTAAGGCATGCGATTCGAACTTAAGCTGGCTCAGCTCGGATTGGTACCGTGAGTAGACAGCGAGGACTGCTAACCCGGCCGCGAATACTGCCATCAGGCAAAACGTCGAAGATTTTGATGTATTCATTTTGGAAAGCGGGATAACGAATTGCGATCTATCGGTGTGTCGCTGAGACGGTATCGCAATCTGGAAATTTGTTTTGGTGCGCACGGATAGATCGTGCGTTGAGCTTTGTCGCTCTCAGCGACTTGGTCACTCTTGATGGTAACGGATTTTGGAGGAGGATTCCAGTTTTCGGTGGCAAGTTGCAAGCAGCTTCTTCCGTCAATGCCGCTGATACCAACGGGGACGATGCTTCGAATCCATGATCGTCGCCCAACGTGGCTTGGGCGTGACACGATGCGGAATCAATAAACAACCGCAGCCTTGCAAAGCAGATGTCGTCACGCGATTACGGATGGCTTCAGGTTGTATTTTCGCAGCGTAGATTGCAAGAGTCGCAAGTCGTTTGGTTTGAAATCGCAGTTTTCCAAATTGAGATTTCTAAGATTGGAAAGTTTCAAAAGGTGATTCGTCGACTCTGCAGTTACAGAGGATCCGACCAAACTCAATCTGAGCAGTTGATTCATGCGCCCGATGAATTCCATTGATTCGTCGCCGATCGTTTGGCAATTCAAGCTCAACCAGCGAATATTGG
>CALFWR010000053.1 GCA_937928555.1 uncultured Pirellulaceae bacterium | reverse complement strand
CGCCAATCCGGTGCCGGATTCAACCACCCGCACCTGGACCGCTTTATTTTCCGCGCAGGCGGCGTACTTGCAGGCATTGTCGACCAGATTAAAAACAACTTGCTCGATCACCTGCGCATCGGTCCTGACCGCCAGTTGATCTGACCCATCCTCAAACGCAATTTCAAATTCCATTTCGGCTTGCTCACAGCGTTGACGAAGCCTGCTTTCAAAACGACCCAGCAGTTCCCCGCAACTCATCGTCTCTTCACGGGCCTGGGTGTTGCCTTTTTCCAGGCGAGCAAACTGCAGGACGTTGTCGACCAGATGGGCCAGACGGTCAGCCTGGGTTTGCAAAGTTTTTGCGTACTGCTGTTGCTTTTCGGGTGGCACCATCGAATCCGCCAACATCTCGGAATACATTTTGAAAGTCGTCAGCGGTGTTCGCAGTTCGTGCGTCACTGCCGATACAAACGAAGCCCGCCGCTCGCTTAGCTTCATCACGCCATACAAAAGCCCCGCGATCGCACAGGCAGTCAGCCCCAGCCCACACCAGGCAAGAACCATCGCCCACTTCAATCCTGAAATCGGGCGGACATCAACCGACCGCCGCTCAAGCGCTAGACTGGACAGCAGTTTGGGGGCGTCAACAGAAACCTGAATCGGCAGCGTCGCCAACGCACGGCCAAAATCCGGTTCGTCATCGGCTACCAGTCGATCGAATGTGACTTCCGGCAAAATATCAGCCACCTCCGCCCGGAGAACTTTTTCGATTCGGTTCCAGTCCATCCAACAACACTGCACGACCTCCTCACTGCCGATGGTAGCCCGCCTGCCCAAAAAAAGTTCTTCGCCAATCCAGAAGGGACGCATCACGCCTTCCTGACCTTTGGCCCTGGGGTTCATCGTCACAGCCCAGGCGTTTGCATAGTTGCCGGTGCCAAACTGACGTCGATTGAATTCATTCAGACTTCGGATCGAGTTGGTTACCTGCTGAGCCACCTGCTTGTTATCAACAGACTGGTCCATCTGACGGGCGTCGGAGGAAATTTTGGGAACTGTCTGTATCTGCAAATTGCGAAAGCTCTCCTGAACCGCAGCAACATCGAGGGGACGTGCTTGCCGGTCATTGGCAGGGCATTTGGCATAGACCGTTTCGAAGTCCGTGATTCCTGCAACGATATCCAGCGATCGGGAGTTAAGATCAATCTTTGAGGGAGTCAACGTGCTGCAGGAAAGAGCCTTTGCGCAGAACAACTCTGTCTCGGGACGCTGCGGAGAAGTAAACCGGTTGTTGGCGTCGACCTGAAAGTGCAGTTTAACGAACTCCGAATTCTGATCCAGCAACGGCGAAGGTTGTAGCTGGTCGATGGCCGTTGGCGGGCCCTTGCTGCCGACAGTCTGCGGATCGGGACCGACGCGATAGAACGCGTTGTAGAGGTAGTATGGCCGCGCCGCTTCCCGGGCCACGATCGGAGAAAGCCTCCAGTCCATCCGGTACAGCGCTCTGTTAACCAAATCCTGAAGCTCGGCTTCGCGACGGGCAAGCTCCGTATCGACACGGTCGCTTTCCCGAAGTCGATCCTGCTGGACGATCTTCAGCGAAAGCCATCCCATCGCCGGTACAACCAACGCCAGGCACAGCAAAAACAAAATCCAGACTTGCCAGGGTTTCTTCATGCGGTGTGCCCCTGAGAATTGCACGAATAAAGCCGGCGCAATCGGCGCGCAGCGATTACGCTACCTTCGGAAGGCTCGGACTCTTCGCGTGCGAAGAAGTCCGGGGAGGGCAGTGAAACCCAACGACAAACTTCATGGCTATCTCGGCTCCGGCCCTTCACGCTCGTTTCTCGCAACCCTCCCCGGCGGTGAACCGCCGACCCTCCCGGTGGGAGGGTGATCGCAACGGGTGCCAGAGAAGTTTGAGCAACAGAGATTACGCTACCTTCGGAAAGGTCGGACTCTTCGTATGCGAAGAAGTCCGGGGAGGGCAGTGAAACCCAACGACAAACTTCATGGCTATCTCGGCTCCAGCCCTTCGCGCTCGTTTCTCGCAACCCTCCCCGGCGGTGAACCGCCGACCCTCCCGGTGGGAGGGTGATCGCAACGGGTGCCAGAGAAGTTTGAGCAACAGAGATTACGCTCCCTCCGGAAGGCTCGGACTCTTCGCTTGCGAAGAAGTCCGGGGAGGGCAGTGAAACCCACCGACAAACTTCATGGCTATCTCGGCTCCGGCCCTTCACGCTCGTTTCTCGCAACCCTCCCCGGCGGTGAACCGCCGACCCTCCCGGTGGGAGGGTGATCGCAACGGGTGCCTGCATTACTCCAGTCATGACCGCACCTCGGCGAACTTGTAACCCTTCCCGCGAACGGTCATCAGTATTTTTGGAGACAACGAATCATCCCGCAACTTTTCTCGCAACCTTGCAATGTGCATGTCAATCGTTCGCGTCGAGATCCCTTTCGGATTCAAACGCCACACACTGGCCAACAACTCATCACGTGAAATCGCCCGACCACGGTTGCAAACAAGGTAACGTAACAGATCGGTTTCCTTTTCCGACAATTCAACGCAGCTTTGGTCGTCAAAACGAAGCTCTCTGCGATCAAAATCTGCGGCACCGCCAGGAATCTCGGTCACCGCAACATTGCTGGGCCTTTCGGCGCTGCGGCGAAGCACCGCCTCGACCCGCGCCATCAACTCCTTGACGCTGAAAGGTTTGACAACGTAATCGTCGGCGCCCATCTTGAGCCCCCTGACGCGATCGCCTTCGTCGCCTTTGGCCGTCAGAATAATCACAGGCTGAGTCGGACGCGACTCGCGAAGCTGCTGCAAAATCTCCAGCCCCGTCACGCCCGGCAACGCAAGGTCCAGCAGCAACAGGTCGTACTCGCTTTGTGTCGCCAGACGAAGCCCCACCGTCCCGTCGCCGGACTCCAGCACGCGGTAGCCATGATACGAAAGCGAATCGACGATCCCCTGTCGGATCGCCGAATCGTCTTCAATCGTCAGAATGGTTAACTGAGACTTCATTTTTTCGTTTCTGGTGCTTTGACGAGGATTCGCTCGCCTTCGACCTCTACCAGTACGTCGCCAGCAAAAGCCAGTTCGCCGTTACGGTCCAAGTCAACCATTTTCCAGACCAGCTCAAAATACTCCCGCGAACCAAGCTCTATTGTACGGTCCGCGGTGACATCTTTCTGGTCAATCAACCGGTTATCAATCCAGCGGTCGCCCTGTCGGAAGTACGCCCGGTTGTTGCACTGCTGCACGCGAGCGATGCTGGCCTGCTGCATGTCTGCGGACCAGTAAAAGTTTCCAATATTAAGCGTCGCCCGATTCATATCGACGTCGTTAAAGATCTGATTGACCGCACCGATTCCCGATCGACAGCCAATCGCTCGCAGCTCCAGATTGCGCCGCGTCTGCCGGTTGTTATCACTGACATCCGCAAGGTCAACGCCTTCTTCGGCCAGAAACGCAGTGTACTCGGTCAGGATCCCGAACTCTTTGGACAGCCGAACAATCTCGTCCGTCAACTCTTTCAGTTGTGACTCGCGAGAGTCGTTGGTTGAAACCAGCGTCACCGGAGTCGCACCCATCTCGCGGGCTTTGTCGACAAGTTCCGCGATCCGGCGACTGGCCCACAAACGGGGCACAAACGAGTTCGAAAGCCTCGTCGATGCTTTGATGTCGAACTCGAAACGAAAGGACTCCGTTTTCTGGCCGCGGCTTCCGCGAATCTGAATCTGCAATGGTTTCTTGCCATGGTAGCGCCCCAGAACCACCAACTGGTCGCCCTCGTAAAGATCCGGCAGCAAGCCAGGTTGCACATGCGAGATCCGTTTGTGCTTATCGACGGCAACCCATTTTTGCTTTTCACCCTTGCCTTTGGAAACCAACACTTGGGGCTGCTGAAGCATGGGCCCGTTAAGCCCACCGAACACGCGGCTGACTTTGACTTCCACGTTTTCATTGGGTTTGACAAACGTCGCAAAGCCGCGTGAGTTCTTTGAGATCTTTTCCAGCAGCGGAGCGTTCACGTCGTAGCCGACACCGAATGTGAAAACACGTTTTTGGTTGGGGTTTTGATTTTTGACGACGTCGCGGATCCGGGCTTCGGAAGTTTCACCCACCGTGGGCAATCCGTCGGTCAGAAACATCACAATCGGCAGCGTCGCCTGCTTGGCGTTGGGATCTGCATCATCGGCATCCATTTTGATCGCTCGCTGCAATGCCGCGTGAAGATTCGTGCTGCCTTGGGCTTTGATGGAACCAATCCACTGGCGAACTTCGGCAACGGTCTGTTTGTTTTTGACCACCGGCCTTTCGGACATCATGCTGACCTCGTCGCTGTAGCTGATGACGTTGAACGATTCTCCTTCGTCCAGGCCAGCGATCACTTGCAGGGCCGCTTCTTTGGCTTGTTCAAGCTTCTCGCCGGCCATGCTGCCACTGCGATCGATCACCAGCGTGATTTCACGTTTAATTTTTTCTGCACCGGCTAGAGCCTCTCGCTCGCCTGTTCCGGCCAGCATCAGAAAGTAGCCGCTTTTCCCGTCGGCATCAGGATAGGCAAACATCGACGCGGTCACCGCACCGTTTTCGAGCAGGTAAGACAACTTGAATTCGCCAGGATTTCGCGTCGCGGTTTCTGCGACTTCGGCTGCGACGGACTTTCGATTGACCGGCCCGGTGGCCAAAGCATGAGACGGCGAGTACACCGCGGTGACGTTTCGTTTGGAGTGAATCGCAACGGAAATGTTCCACGGTGTCGAATACAGCACACTGCCGCTGCGAGGCAGCACGTAATCGACGCGGTCGCCTTCGGCGTTCAATAGTGCCTCGTAAACGATGCGGACTTTCTGGTTGCCGTTGGCCGGAACCGGAAACACGCTCGTGCGGACAAGGTTGTAGCCCGCGAACTCGAGCAGGGCAGGGTCCTTCAACCTCGCCACGATCGAATCAAACGTCTGGCGGGCGCGGTCTTTACTCAGCAACTCGGTGCTGGGCTCCGCCCCGTCTCCCTGAAAAGTGAACGACTTGACGACCGCTCCCTCGGGAACCGGCAGCAGAAGCTCGGCGGTATCCTGCGAGCGGGCCCGGTTGTGCAACCCGATCTCAAGGGTCGTGGTTGCAAGTTGTTCGACGATTTTGACTTTGGCGTCAACGCCGGTGACGCGAATCTGCTGCGAGCCACTTTGTCTCGCGGCACCACTGACAATGATATTGGAACTCCACCGCCGAACCCCGGAATCAACCGGCGACTGGGCGTGTAGGGCCTGGGAGCCCAGAAACAGGATCAGCAGACTGGCGGCAAACGAACGAATCGGTAGCATAATTTCCTCCCGGAAAGTGAAATGGGTACCGGAATCCTACGCAGATATCGGGCTTGGCCCTGTAACTGCCCTGTAACTGCTCCGGGAGGCGATTCGCCCTGGAGGGTTGGCTGGCGGCCGGATTCGGCCAACCTTGGGCTCAAGTTTGCGGGTCAGAATCCCGATAAATTCGCGGTTGCGGGGCATCCAGAGGCGGCTATAATTCTGCCCTTCGACAGAAACTGAGATTGTTCACACTATTGGTGCATCATGGCACGCGTTTGCGAAGTTTGCGGAAAAGGCCCCCAGATGGGTCACAGTATTGAGACCCGTGGTAAAGCAAAGTACCTCGGCGGTGTCGGTACGAAAATTACGGGCAAGACCCGTCGTCAGTTTCGTCCCAACCTGCAGCGTGTTCGCGTCGCTCTTCCGGGTGGCGGTTCCAAGCGAATGAAGGTCTGCACTGGCTGTATCCGCAGCGGATTCGTGAAAAAGGCCGTCAAGCAAAAGCCTTTCTCGCTTCCGGGCACCAAGTAGGCCACGCCAGCGATTACGATACAATGGGACGCGTTTGACGCGTCTTTTTTTCTTGCGCCCTTCACAACCGGTTCAACCATGGCTTCTGCCGAAAAGATTGCATCCCTGGCTTGCATTGAACTCAGCCCCACAGACGTGCCCCAAATCCAATCCGAGTTCGAAAAGATCCTCGCCTACATCCATCTGTTGGACGAAGTCGACATCCCCGAGGGCACGCAGCCTTTTTACGGTGCGACCGAATCCACCAACGCGACGCGCCCCGACGTTGTCACCCAAAGCGAACCACGTGAATCGATTCTGAAAAACGCACCCGACACCGACGGCGAGTTCTATCGCGTGCCACCGGTGTTTTAAGCTTTCAGCCCGCCGCTTTGTTTCGCAATTTCGTAGGCCGGATCAAGGGCGCCGAACCGCGAGTTGGCAATCCACCCGGTAACCACCCCCGGTTTCGTAAAACCGAATCACTGCCCAGCCCAGCCCGACGCTCCGGCAACTGCTCCCACCCGAGGCCTCCGATGCCTCCGAGGCCTCACGGCCAACGGCTCGCCGTTCACAGCCAACCTCGCAACTAATTCTGGATCTTCCACGCGCCATCCACCTTCTTGAACCGCAGCGTACGCGGCTGCGTGGCGAACGTCACCGTCTCTTCCTTGGGATCGTACTCGGCCATCGTGAAGTAACAGTCCTTGAGAGTTTCCTGAAGCACCTCTGCCTTGTTTTCGGAAAAGCTTTTCAGAATTGCTTCAAACTCACCTGATTCCTTCATGTTTTTGAACACTTCGGTGGGAATAACCGATTCAAGCAACTGCTCATGCTCGCCACCGGAAAGCATCTTCTTTACCGACTCCAGTGACTCTGAAACCCCCTCGACCACCTCTGTTGGCAACAGAGTACTGTTGTTCTTGTCGCCCCAGTCTCCCAACGCCTTGGTCTTGGTGTCCATCACCACGATCGATTTGCCGGCCGTCATCACAAGCTTTTTGCCGTTCTCCATAAAAGTACAATTCGCCGTCGGCGTCGCGGTAATGATCCGGCCCAGCAATTTGCCCTCGGGCGAAATCACCAAAACGCCACCCGGACCGGTCGCCCACAAGTTACCCTTGACGTCGATCTTGAGCCCATCAGGCATCCCGGGATCGCCCTTTTCGACAAACGCTTTTGTATCGTAAAGAACTTCGCCCTCAGAGTATGTCCCGTCGTCCTTGATCTGGTACTTCATGTACACAGCCGCCGGCTTGTGCGACTGGGCAACGTAAATGGTTTTCTCATCGGGCGACAACGCAATCCCGTTGGGACGCTCGAGCTCTTTAGTGACCAGTTCAACCGTCCCATCGGGCTTCAGGCAAAAAACGCCAAAGAACCCCATCTCCCGTTTCGACTCATCCTTCAACCCGTACGGCGGATCAGTAAAAAAGATCTCGCCAGTACTCTTGATGACCAAATCATTGGGGCTGTTGAAACGCTTGCCTTCGAACTTGTCCGCCAACGTCGTTTTGGTCTTGCCGTCGTCTTCTAGGCGATAAACTCTTCGGTTGCCGTGATCGCAGGCGATCAGGCGTCCCTTGGCATCGTAAGCCAACCCGTTGGTGCCCGACTCCTTCTCGGAACTGTCGCCTTCATAGCCACTCGGGTCCATGAACACTTTCAGGCCATCCTTCATGTCGATCTGCCAAATTTTGTTCCTGGGCACATCCGAAAACCGAAACGCTTTATTGGCTTTGTTCCAGACGGGCCCCTCGGACCAGCGAAAGCCTTCGGCGATGACCATCATTTTCGTATCCGGATCGACCAGTTCCTTGAACGCCTCATCCACGACTTCGATCTTGAACTCAGGACGCGTTTCGGGCTTGTCGAGCTTCTTTTCAGCGGGAGCGTCAGCCTCCTGGGCTCCAAGATAACTCGTCGAAAAAGCAGCAATCGCAACTGCGAGGACAAAACTGGCTTGCAAGGGTTTCATGGGCTGGCCTTTATTCAAAGATCTTTGGGTCACTACAGGTTAACCCAAACAAAACTTCTCTGCACACCATTGCACCTTGCCCGCGCCGCAAGGTTGCCGATAATCGTGGGCCAGAATTCAAGGCAAACTTGCTCATGACCGATACCGAAACAAACTCCATCCAGTCACTGGTCGCACGAATCAAATCGGGAGAGACCTCCCCGATTGCCTGCGTCGTCGATTCGATCAACCAGATTCGCCAACGCAACGACGACCTCTTTGCCTTCATCTCTGACTGCGAAGCGGACGCTCTGGCACAAGCCACCGAACTGGAATCCGCCATCAAATCCGGCACCGATCCCGGCCCGCTCGCCGGTGTCCCGATCGCCATCAAGGACGGCATCTGCACCCGCGGCCACACCACGACCGCCGGATCAAAGATGCTGGAAACATTTGTCCCGCCCTACGACGCCACCATTGTCACGCGGCTCAAACAGGCCGGCGCGATCTGCATCGGCAAAACCAATCTCGACGAATTCGCGATGGGAAGCTCCACCGAGAACTCCGCGTTCGGGACAAGCAAAAATCCTTGGTCGACCGACTGCGTCGCCGGTGGCTCCAGCGGAGGTTCCGCCGCCGCTGTGTCAGGCCTGTTTGCACCGGCAGCGATTGGATCCGACACCGGTGGTTCGATCCGACAACCGGCTTCCTTTTGCGGAATCACGGGGCTCAAGCCAACCTACGGCCGCGTTAGTCGCTACGGCCTGATGGCGTTTGCAAGTTCACTGGACCAGATTGGACCGATGGCCTGGTCCGCCCAGGACAACGCCCTCCTGATGAACGTCCTTGCCGGCCACGACGAAAAAGACTCAACCTCGTCACGCGAACCGGTTCCCGATTACCTCGCATCCCTGCCGCAACCGATCCGCGGTCTCCGCATCGGGATCTGCGAACAACACATGGCCGAAGGACTGGACGACGAAGTCCGCAAGTCTGTCGCCGATGCAATCGGGCTGCTCCAAGACCTCGGTGCCGAAATCAAAAATGTCAGCCTGCCGCATTCCCAGTACGCGGTTGCTACCTACTATGTGGTCGCGCCCTGCGAAGCCTCCAGCAATCTTTCTCGCTACGACGGAGTCCGCTACACCGCACGCGAATCCGCAGATGACCTCAAAGCGATGTACTCGAAAACACGCAAATCGAACTTTGGCGAGGAAGTTACCCGCCGAATTCTACTGGGAACTTACTCGCTTTCCTCCGGCTACGATCACGAGCTGTACAAAAAGGCCTCCAAAGTCCGCCGCCTGATCAAGCAGGACTACGACAACGCCTTCGCCGATGTCGACCTGATCGCCGGCCCCACGGTCCCCACAACGGCCTTCAAAATCGGCCAACACGCCCAAGACCCACTCGCGATGTACCTTGCCGACATCTACACCGCATCAGCCAACCTCGCCGGCATTCCCGCGATCTCGCTTCCCTGCGGATTTTCTGCTGGCGGCCTGCCGATCGGCCTACAGCTTCAGGCCAACATGTTCGATGAAGCCAAACTTTTGCAAACCGGCCACCAGTACCAAACCCAAACCGATTGGCACACGCGGAGGCCCCAGCCATGAACACGACCATCGACCGTGACGCCGTAACATTCGAAAACGCCGAAGTCATCATCGGCCTTGAAGTCCACGTGCAATTGCGTACCGGCTCAAAACTTTTCTGCCCCTGCAGCACGACCTTTGGCAGCGAACCCAACACGCAAACCTGTCCCGTCTGCACCGGCATGCCGGGCACCCTTCCGGTGCTCAACGAACAGGCGCTCAAGCTTTCCATCAAAGCCGGCCTTGCCATTGGTTGCGAAATCGCTCGCTACACCAAATGGGATCGCAAGAATTACTTCTATCCCGATCTGCCCAAGGGCTACCAAATCAGCCAGTTCGATCAACCGATCTGCGGCGAAGGCGGCATCGAATGCACGATCCCCAAAAGCGACCTTCCACCGCAAACAATCCGCATCGAACGGGCTCACCTCGAAGAAGACGCCGGCAAAAGCATCCATGATGAATCGGGCAAAGGCGGCCAATCGAAAATTGACCTTAATCGAACCGGCACACCGCTGCTGGAAATCGTTACGCGTCCCGACATTCGCAGCGCCGAACAGGCCAGAGCCTTTCTCAACGAACTGAAACTGATCCTGCAGTACGTTGACGTTTCGGACTGCAACATGCAGGAAGGAAGCCTTCGCTGCGACGCCAACGTGAACTTGCACATCGATGTCGACGGCGAAAAGATCGCAACGCCGATCGTTGAAATCAAAAACCTGAACAGCTTTCGGGCTGCCGAACGTGCCATCGAATTCGAATCCAAACGGCAATTCAAAAAATGGAAATCCTCTGGCGAGGCCATCGGCGACGCCCCCAAGCAAACTCGTGGCTGGGACGATGGAGCACAGAAAACCGTCGTCCAACGAGAAAAGGAAGAATCAGCTGACTACCGGTACTTTCCCGACCCCGACCTGATTGCCTTTGTCGTGTCCGACGAACTGCTCGACGAAGTCCGCCAAACGGTGGGCTCATTGCCGCCTCAATTGCGAGAATTGCTGACCACCGAGTATGGGCTTGGTAGCTACGACGCCGGTTTGATCGTCAGCCAGGGCAGGGAAGTGGTCGATTATTTTCTTGCCGTCGCCAACAAAGCCGGAAGCGACAAATTGGCTTTGGGCAAAAAGGCCGCCAACTGGATCTCCCAGGAGGTGATGCGATACCTGAACGAAAATCAGACCACAATCGGGAACTACCCCGTCACAGCGGACCAACTGGCCGAACTTCTTGCACGAATCGAAAGCGGAGACATCGACCAGTCGCGTGCCAAAGAAGTGCTGGCAAAAATGGAAACCGAAAACTGCGACGTCGATACCGCTTTCCAGGCGCTGGGGATCGTGAAAGTCGACGCCGGCGAACTGGATTCGCTTTGCCAGCAACTGATCGCCGACAACCCAAAAACCGTTCAGGAAGTCAAAGACGGCAAAATGAAAGCCGTCGGTTCCCTCATCGGGCAGGCTCGGAAAATCAATTCCAATGTCAATCCAGGCGAACTGCGCAACAAGCTTCTCGAGATCATTGCCGCCAGCTGACCCCACGTTTTGACCGGTTCAATTGTGAGACGATTGGTCTTTTCACGCTGCCACGGTTCCTGAATAATCCGCCCATCGATCGGCACGATGCCGCATCAAAACTGGCACGAAGGAAGGAACAGAATCTCCCATGGCCAAATCAAAAGCTGCTGAGAGTGCGACAGCTCTTTCCAACCAGATCGACGGAACCGTCACCTCCTGCGATTCCGCCGGGAACCTGATCACCGACATCCCCAACGATTCCGTTGCCGGCCTGGTTGGTGATGAAAGCGTCTCGATCAAGTTCGGCCCACACGAGACCTTTGGGATTCACATTCAGGACCACGGTCAGCCCGACGCCACGCTCGTCGCCAGCCTCGGCAACGAGGGCTTCGTGATGATCGAAATCGTCGGCATTTCCGTCAGCGACATGCTGGGCATCAAACCCGGCGTCAACGTCCAAGTCGCCTGGTCGTAGGATCGTGGCGAAGGCTTCCAGCCGTCTCCTTGCACCAGCCTTTGCCGCCGCACGAAAGTGCATTCCAACCCGATCCCGGGTCACTCGCCCCAAAGTAGCACGCCCCTCCGAGGCGGTGACTTTTTTGATCACCCTCCATTTGGGCCATTTGGGAGGGCCGGCGGTTCAACGCCGGGGAGGGCTGCGACGTCTGACATTGCCAAAGGGAGAGCATTGGCGGTGCGATGAATAAACCCGGATTATTCACGAGGCGTGGGCGTCAGAACCAGTTCCGACAGTGGTCCGCGACTCTGATGCGATCAAACAATCGCTGCGGTCTTCATCTATCGGATGATTCGCGATTCTTGTTGAAATTCAGCTTTTCCCTTGCTCCTGTTGGCCAGACGTAGAATTTACGCCCGTCGTCGTGAATAATCCGGGATAAAATCACAACCTCTGCGAAGCATCTGCGAAGCGTAACAACTCGAACCCTACGGCCCGACGATCTCGCAACCCTTGGGCGAAAGCAAATCATCCAGATCAAAAAACGTATCTTCGCTGATCTTCGTGTAGCTAATGTTCAAATACTTCAAGTCCGGCAACTTGAACAACGATTTCGCTCCCGAGTCAGTCACTCCGGTCGAACCGACGTGCAGCCACCTCAACTGAGGCATCTTTTCGAGCATCAGCAGGCCCTTGTCGGTCACCGCTGTTTTGTCGATATTCAGCCGCGTCACACGGTCCAACAGCGTCACGCTCTCGACCACCGAATCACCGATTTTGGTACTCCAAAAGTTGACGTCTTCCAGCTTGTTCATACGAACAAAGTGCATTGCAGACGCATCGGTCACGCCAGGCGAATTGGTCTCGCTCAAATCCAGTTTGCGTAGCTCCGGCAATACCGACAGGGCTTTGACGCCATCATCTGAAATCTGGGTATTGCGAAGCACAATCGTCCTGAGGCTCCTAATCTTTGCCAGAGACCTCATCCCTTGGTCGCCAACACTGGTCCCAAACAGGAAAATCTCCTGAAGGCCGTTAAGCGACTCCAGTTTCGCCAACCCCCGGTCGGTGACTTTGGTATTATTCAGACCAAGCACCTTGAGTTTTTTCATTTTCGCGACCGCTTCAAGCGAGCGATCCGATATCTGGCCGCCCCAAACTTTCAGAAACGAAAGGTTCGGCAACTCCGCGAGCGCTTCAACAGCGGCGTCCGATACCTGATTGTCTGAAAGATCCAACGCACGCAGCGTCTTGAGGTCCTTCAAATGCAACACACCCGCAGAACTGATTCGCGTCTGGCCACAACGAATTTGCTCCAACGCCGGAAATTTGGCAAGCTCCTTGAGGCTGTCGTCCGAAATGCTGGCCCGAAACAACTGAATGAACTTCAACGATGGCAACTTCGCCAACTGACCAAGATCCGCATTTGACGGCGTCGATCCTTCCAGGTCCAGTCTCTGCACACCGGTCAGTTTTGACATCGCTTCAAAAGACCCGCTGTCAACAATTGATCCGTTTAGCGTCAGTCGTTTCAGCGATGGGAACTCCGCCAGGCTCGCGATCATGTCGTTGTACAGGGACATTTCTTCGGTGCGGACTTCTGAAAGGTCGACCTCCATCAACGATCCGTCAGCACCGGCCTTGACGTATCCGCCCACCGCTTCCAACTCGCTTGTCTTCGCGGCCGCAGCAGCAGGATCAGCTTTGCGCACCGTCACCGCTGGAGCCGCTTTGGCTTCCCCCGACGATTCGTCTCCTCCCGACTCGCCGTCGTCACCTGCCTCGCCCAACACCGGTGCCATGCCGGCCTTCGCCTCGATCTTCTCGATCCGCTCTTCAAGCTCACGGATCTTTTCCTTGAGAATCAACGGCTCATAATAGTCATCTCGCTCGCATCCGGTCAGAGCAAAAACTGCCAACAAACACGGCAGTATCAAAAGGTAGCTTGGTCGGCTCAAAGAATTCTCCGTAGCTGAAAATGCAGTTCAAACGCCAAACAAGTACAGTAACACGCCTGTTGACAATTGAAAGTCAGCGGTTTGCACAGCTCTCACAGAACGCGAATATTCACATCCTCACCGCTCCCCGAAACAGGACCGCCGCAGCCCAGCCCCGGGCGGCTTGGCCAGGAAAACACGGCAATCGCCGAATCATCAGACACAACCGGGCGACTCGCTGGCTTTGAAAAGCCCCAATCCGGGCACCGTGTTTTTCGCCGCCATTAACCGCCGGGGACCGACGAGAACGAAATTCCGTTGTAGTACTCAGTGGCAACCTGCAACTCAACCGCTACCGAATGCTGCAAGTTCATTTTCCGGCCAATGTATTCGCCAAGATCATCAATGCCCGCATCGCCAAACACACTTGATTAGCATCCGGGCTCGCCACAGCAAAACCTTTCGCCGCCCGGCAGGAATCGCAGCAGCACACTTGCACGCAGCGCGTGGATGGGTGAACCCGATGCAACAACGTGGCAAAAAGAACCTAGTCGCCCTGGGACTTGGAATCCGAGTCGGAATTCAGGTATTCGTCACAAATAAGTCCGTGGTGCGGCTCAAAAAAGTGGCTGTCGATATCAATCGGTGAACGTGTACCAGTGAAGTACACGCAGCCACCATGAGCGACGAAAATCCTGAGTGCCTTGCGAACCATTTCGATGCAAAAGCACAATGCAGTAAACGAATCGGGAGCAGCTTGCAATCGACGTTTCATCAATGGGTCAAGTTCAACGTAAAACCCCACATTGTGATCACCCGATTGCGTTGGTATGTCGTGGACGTCACCAATGCGAACGTACAGGGCGAACGATCGACCGCCGCGATCGACACAATCAAAAGTTGTCTCAGCGACAATAGAATCCATTGGCAGACACCACACAAACTTTTTGACTCCGCCACCACACCCCGGAAACGGCAGAAAGACAATTTACTCTACCACACTCGGCTTTCTCTTACTCGCGTCGGTGCCCCCTGCCGGGAAACCCTTTAGCCCAGACCTTCAATCCACCAAACCGCACTGCGATTCGACAAATTTGTTATCCGTACGCGTCAGCAAACTCGCGGTCACCCCCAACTCTCACTCGGGCAAAAGTTCCTGTGGAACCTGATCGACGAGTTTTTCAGTTTGAATTTTGCGAAGTCGCATCAAATCAGCGCCAACATCTTCGCCATTCTCAAGCCTGTGTTCAAGGATTCTGATTTCGAGCGGCAGAATATTGATGAAATAACTCTCGGGATCGTGCGCACCGATCATTTTTTCTTTTTCGAGTAACCAGGTGAGGCATTTGATCTGTTTTGAACGATAGTTCAAATCTTCATTGGCAACCAACCACTCTCGCAGTCCGCCAGCGTCATCAAACGGACAACCGAGATAATATGGCTTGGGGTGCTGTTCGCCATCACGCCCTTTTCGCGAGTATCCATATCGCGAGTAACCGTGCGGGCGATCCTGCAACTGGAAATGGATATTCCAATAACATGCATCGCCCACCGAGTTTCCAACGTGGTGATTACGGAAGTTGATAGATTGCCGTTTGTCATCAAGGTGTTTTACCAGGTGCGGAAACGCAACTTCCTTGAGTGCAGCCAGTTTTTGAAATGCCAACTGGCAAGCTGAAAACCGATTCCGGTACTCTGCCGATCTATCGGTAACCCCCGGGCTGATCACAGGCTGATCGTTCGCATCGCCATCATCGAAAACCAGTTGATCAATAAGCGATTCGATCTCTGCATCCGAAAGACAAACCGTCTCGGACTGTGGCTCAGTTACTCCCGCTGGTGTGGCAGCCTCAGAAACCGATGCCTTCGTTTCGAAGCCCGAATTCTCAACAGTTGATCGATCGGAGTTACAGCCAACATGAAGGATGACAAGCAAACCAAAAGTGACAAGTAACCTCATTGCGAACCTCCTCCAAAAACGTCAACGCCGGCAACGGTGAATTTTTCGCGAACCAGCTTCTCAGGAAATTTGAAAAGCACCATCATTCAATTACTTTACCAAATAGAAACAACCCTGCCAAAGAAACCACCGCCCCACCAAAACATCAAACCGCGCGACTGATCCCGGATTATTCACGACGACGGGCGTTGATTTTCGTCTGGCCAACAGCAGCAAGGGAAAAGCTGAATTTCAACAAGAAATGTAAATCGTCTGGTAGATGAAAACCACAGCGACTGTTTCATCGCATCAGAGTCGCGGATCACTGTCTCAACTGATTCTGACGCCCACGCCTCGTGAATAATCCGGGCTGATGATTCAGAGAAACCAAATGCACCAAACAAATACGGCAATCGCAATCACAATCACACCAATCAGTATCGGAAGATAGATGCGAGGAGAAATGTTCGAGGGATCGTCGTCATGAGTAATCGAGCCCCCGCTGTGGTCGATGATCCAATCCGGCAAACGCCCCCACACCGTGTAAACCGTTCCCAACACCGCGCCGGCACCAAGAATCAACTTCGTGCGAAAATTGCCAAGCCCCGCAATAATGCACCATCCAAGCAACACTAACAGAACAAGTGAAAGCAAACCTGACGCGATTCGGTTAGTCGTCATAAGCAATCTGGCAGATCGTCCAACGAAAGGTTTTTCGCCATCGCAACGAATGAAACATGTGACTCGGTATCAGAAGACAGCCTACCAACAACCGACACGGCGTCCATTGACTGAACTGTAAGTCACGCCCACGCCTTGTGAATAATCCGGGCTACGATTGACTGTCAACCCGGATTATTCACGACGACGGGCGTTGATTCTACGTCGGGCCGACGGGAGCAAGGGAAAAGCTGAATTTCAACAAGTATCGCGAATCATCCGATAGATGAAAACCTCAGCGATCGTTTCATCGCATCAGAGACGCG
>CALFWR010000052.1 GCA_937928555.1 uncultured Pirellulaceae bacterium | reverse complement strand
AACATCGCACCGGTTGGAAAAGAGTCTCTGGTCTGGACTTCATCAACGAGATGAACCGAAATCTGGGCGACAATCCAGCTTTGACCTTCGTGTCAGTGAGGTTCAACGCAAATCAACGCCCGTCGTCGTGAATAATCCGGGTTAACCCCGCTGAAAAGGTACCCCTTTGGCACTGATTTGGGCGAATTTGCTGCCAAGTCGTTACGACGACAGCAGCTCTTCGGTTTCGGTCTATGGGGGAATCGCTATTACTCAACACCGAAAAACTCTTAAGCCTGACGCCGCTCAAAATTCAATGGAATCAATGCAATCAACCGGCTTGATGCGGATGGTTTGGCACGACCTTCTATTCATGCATTGGCAGGTCGATGCGGCACAGCTCAGGGCTCACCTGCCGACCGGTTTGCGATTGGATACCTTTGACGGTCAAGCCTGGATCGGGATCGTGCCGTTTCGCATGTCGGGCGTTTCACTTCGCTGGCTGCCGGACTTGCCTTGGCTTTCCCGGTTTCCGGAACTCAATGTGCGGACTTACGTCGTGGGGCCTGATGGCCGCAAAGGCGTATGGTTCTTTTCGCTTGACGCGACCAATCCGATTGCGGTTCGAGGCGCTCGCTGGTTATTTCACCTTGCGTACGTGGATGCGAAAATCAAATTCAGAAAGGACCGTGGCTGCGATTGCGGGTCGTGGGTCATGTACGACTCGCACCGCACCGATTCGAAGTACCCAAAAGCGTCGTTAAAAGTCGAGTATCGCGGTTTGGGGACTGTGCGTGAGGCGCAGCGGGGAACGCTGGAGCACTTTTTGACCAGCCGCTATTCGCTCTATTCTTCAAACGAGAAAACCGGGCATCTTTACCGCGGCGATGTGATGCATGATCCGTGGGAGCTTCAGGATGCCCAAGCGATCGTGCACGAGAATTCGATGACCCACTGGTTGGGAATCGACATTCCCGATACGCCGCCGCTGCTGCATTTCGCGTGCAACACCAGCGTCACCGCAGGAGCGATCCGCAAGGTCGAAGCGCCGGTCTGATCTGATTGCCAGGATCAGGATCCGCGTTCCATTTTCGCGATGACTTTCTCGGCCACGCGTTCGGCGATGGCATCAAGAGTTGATTCGTTTAGTGCGGCCGCTTCGGAAGCGGGATTGGCAACGTCTGAATCGGGCTGGCTTTCTTTCTGTTCCCTTTCCAGTTCTTCGACAAAGCCAGCGCCGAGGATTGCGACTGGCAAGGCGAACACGCAGACACCAACAAAACCGATAACGGCACCAAGGATCTGGCCCATCGGCGTTTCAGGGTACATGTCTCCGTAGCCGATCGTCGTGACGGTCACCATCGCCCACCACATCGATTGAGGGATACTGGTGAATTTGGTGCCCGGCTGACCGCTTTCGCACAGGTACATCAGGCTGGCCGAAAACAACACAACCAATAGCAGCACAAACACAGCGATCGAAAGCTGTTCCTTTTTCAGCAGGAAAACGTTTTTTACGGTGTTGACCGCAGACGCCAAACTGGCCATGCGAAAAAGTCGGAACAGACGAAACAGTCTCAGCATGCGAATGAACCTCAGGTCCATTCCCGACGGAAGCAAAAACTGAAGATAGAAAGGAGCGATCGCCAGCAGGTCGATGACAGACATCGGCTGCGTCGCCATCCTGAATCGGCCTTTGACCGGCTCGCTGAATTCGGCTCGTGAGGTACACGCCCACAATCGAAGCAGGTATTCGGCGGTAAAGATGGCCACTGAAACAACTTCGAACCAGTAAAAAAAGCTCGCGTACCGGCTGTTGAGAGCTTCGACCGTTTCCAAGATGCCCAGGGTAACATTGACTGCAATCAGAACCAGAATCGAACCGGTCACAAAGTTCCCCAGCCAGTCTCCCTCTTCGGGTTCGGCAAAGATCTCATAGATGCGTTTTCGCAATGGCTGCACTTATGACTCCTCTTTTTCCAGTGTCCGCAGGTTCCGGCTTAGGCAAAAGTGTAGGTTGCATTTGGAGTTTTGTGGGTTTTCCCGGCAGAGGAGGGTTCTCGGGATCGGGCGGATTGTTCGGCTCAACGGGCGACCGCGACCGAAATGAGCCGTTGGCCCTAATAAGCAAAGGCCTCGGGTGACTCCTGCGAAAAATGATGGACTTTTCAAAGTGTGTTCTTCGCTGGAGCCCGCAGACTACCGCGCCGACCATCCCGGTCGCTTACGCGTCTCGGCTCACCATTAACCGACCTCTGGAAACTTTTCACGGCCTTGGGCGCCTTGGGCTGGAACCGCCATGGTTGCTTTCCCTGTCCGTTTGTAGCCCTCGCCTCTTCACGAGGTGCAGGGTCAACGGTATCGTTGCGTTTTCCATCGAAGAGTCAGAAAAAGCAGCCATGAGCGAAACGGTTCAGATCCAAAGCATCTCCCTCCATCTCAGCCAACCGCATGAGCTTGAGAATCAGTGGATAGGTCAGCGTGAAGTCCTCACGCAACTGCTGGCATGCTGGTTGGTTGTGGACGAAAAGGACCTGCCACTTGCGCCGCGGATCGTGGGGCCACCGGGAATCGGAAAAACCGCATTGGCGATGGCGGCGGCGGAAATGCGAAAGCAACCGCTGTACATTTATCAGTGTACCGCCGACACGCGCCCCGAAGACCTGTTGGTGACGCCGGTTCTGGCAGAAAGTGGCAAAATCGCTTACCACGCTTCGCCGTTGGTTTCCGCCATGATCAAGGGCGGCGTTTGCGTTCTGGACGAAGGCAACCGCATGAACGAAAAGTCTTGGGCCAGTCTGGCTCCACTGCTGGACCATCGCCGCTACGTCGAATCGATCGTGGCCGGAATTTCGGTCAAAGCCCATCCGGACTTTCGCTGTGCGGTGACGATGAATCAGGACGAATCAACGTTTGAGATTCCCGACTACATCATCAGCCGCCTGCAACCCACGCTGCCGCTGAAGTTCCCTTCACGCGAAGACGAAAAAGCCATTCTGAAATATCATTTGCCATTCATCGAAGACGACATGCTCACGATGACGGTCGAGTTTTTGCAAAAGTCCCACGAACTGAAACTGGACTTTTCCACGCGCGATGGAATCAATCTGCTGCGGTTTGCAATGAAGCGAATTCAGCAGGATCCCGATCACCCCATGTCCAAAGACAAAGCCTGGGGAGAGGCACTGGAGCACTGTCTGGGAACCGAAGCACTGGACCTGGATACTTTGGCTCGCAAGAAAAATCTGACGCTTGGCGGGCAGGCATTGCCGATGGGCTTCGGAGATTTTTTCTTTGACCCCTCTGATCCATTGCATCCTGATATCGATCCCGAAAATGACGACCTTGATAACGACGACTTTGACAACGACGGCCACCATGACGAGGGTCTGCTTTGAGTGACAGATCGGTCGAAATTCATCCGCTGTTTGACATCGGACCGCACGTGACGGTGTTGCCGGTGGTGCATGGCAGCGGTGACTTTACCTGCGAAGTCCGCCGCGTGATGCTCAGGCACAGGTTTGACTGCGTTGCGGTGCCGCTGCCGGAGTCTTTCCAGCCGATGGTCGAAGAGGCCATCCTTGATTTGCCGGTTTCATCGGCGATCGTGCAAAAGGCAGTTTCGTCACCCCACTGGCAGCCTGCCGATGAAATCGACGAACAGGCCGAAGGGGCGCAGAGCAGTTACGTTCCCGTTGAGCCCTGCCAACCGGTGATCGCGGCGCTGCGGGTGGCGATGGAAGACCGCATCCCGCGGAGGTTTATCGATCTGGAGACCGATCGGTTCCTGCCAAACGGCGTGGTGCTTCCGGATTCTTACGCTTTGAAGCAACTGTCCTACGAAAAGTTCGCCGCAGCGGTGCTGCCATTTCTGGAACCCACCGGGACCGATCAGTGGAACAATCGAATCGCCTACATGGCGTGGCAGTTGCGAGAACTTTCAGTGGATTTCAAAAAGATCCTCTTCGTTTGCAATGTCGTCGACTGGCCGTGGATCCGCGAAGCTTTTAAAAGCAAACGATTGACCTGTCCACAACACGAGCCGACTCAGGATCCGGTCAGGTATCGCGTCCGCCGGGATACGCTGTTTTTTCTGATGCACGAAATTCCTTTCATTGCGATGTTGTACGAAAAAGCCCGCAGTGAGCTGGACAGCGATGAGAACCTTTCGGTCGATGGCGTCAAAGAACTGTTGCTAACGTCGCGCACCCGGTACATGCAGGAGTATGGCAGTCGGGCCAGAAAGATCACGCCCAGCCTGATGGCGCGGATGATGACTTACATTCGCAACCTGACACTGATCGAACATGGACTCTCTCCCCACCTGGCCGACATTGTCGTCGCGGCTCAACAGGTCGCAGGTGATGGCTTTGCCCGGGTGCTGCTGGAGACATCCAAGCACTACGAGGATACCGGGGTTCCTTTTGACGTTGAAGCATGCCGCATGGGGATCGACAAGATCGCTTTGCCAGAGGACGAAATCGTCACCACCGCGTGCCGCTTGCCGGGAGCCCCGCGAGCCTGGACGCAGTTGGAGATTCAACCACGTCCCAGCCAGATGAACAAAAAAGACTGGAAGCAGCGGTGGAACCCGTACTCCCAATGCAGCTGGCCGCCAGAAGATGACCTGATTGAGAACTTTCGCCGCACCGTGTTCGACCGAGCCCTAGAAACGATGGGCGCCGACATGGTGAAGACGGAAAAGTTCACCACCAGCGTCAAGGACGGCATCGACATTCGCGACACGGTTCGCAACTGGCACACTGGCGAGGTGTACGTCAAAGTCCTGCCGCCAAACAAAGGCCGACTGGACGTAGCGGTGATGCTGTTCGATTCTCCTGCCGACCCTCGGGACTATCGGTGGCGGACCACGTGGTTCGCCGAACATGAAGACGAATCAACGTTGGCGTTTTATGCGTCGGACTTTTCAGATCAACCTGTCGGTCCCGGAATTTGCCTGGCTCACTATGGCGGCGCGATGTTCATCTATCCACCGGTGATGATTCGGGACATCTGGCAGGATCCAAGACTGGACTTTGCCAATACGCTTGAGGAACGCCTGATTGGGGCGGCCTGCATGTATTCAACCTGTCGGCATGTTGCCCTGTTGAGCCCGGCACCTCCGGGACAGGTCTGGAAAAAGATCGCCAGCCGTTTTCAGCGAACACTCGTCCATTTGCCGCTCTCAAAGTTCAGCGACTCCAGCGTTCAGCAGCTCAGGATGGTCCATGTGCTTAACGGCAAAGACGTCAGAAGTTACGCTGCGAACTTTATTCGACGCGTTTAGTGCCCTGTTCCGTCACAGATTCAGGATTGCCGATGTAAGCCCAGATTATTCACCAGGCGTGGGCGTGACCTTTCAGTTCGCCCGAAGAACGCGGTGCAGGTTAGAAGGAAGTTTCGTTGTGGACTTTGTCGACGAGGTGAACCGAAATCTGAATGACAATCCAGCTTTGACCTTTGCGTCGGTGTGGTTCAACGCAAATCAACGCCCGTCGTGGTGAATAATCCGGACTCAAGGCTGAATCTCGACCACACTGCCGGAAAAGCTGTAGAAGGCACGGAAGTTACTCGGCCCCCCGGAACGCTCGAAGCTGACTGATGAAATCCCGACACAGTGCGGGCCCGGTGCCGGGATATCGGTAAACACAATCCTGCCGACCCCTTGGCTGCCGGCCCCATTGACCGTTGGGTCTCTTACGTAGTTGATTCCGCCGATGTTGACCTGTTCCAGCAAATCACGGTCGGAGTTCTGGGAAGTGAACTCCCCATAGGTCGCGCCTCCGACAACGGTATCGGGAATGACGCTGAAGGCCGCATTGTTGATCACTGTTCCGTCGCTCAACGTCACGGTGAAGTTACCCAGCAGGTTGTCGTTTGCAACTCCGGCCAAGTTTCCTACGAACAGCTCAAGGTCGGTAATGGGCGCATCAAAAGTCGTTGTGAATACTCCGTCGGCATCGGGCGACTCACGAAATGCGACCTGATTTCCAAAGCTGCCGAGAATCTGACCGGTGTCTGTCGTTGTCGTGAAAGTTGTCTCGATCGCCCCATCACCGATGACTCCTGAGGCCGAACCGCCAACACCGGTAGAGACCCCGCCGGAGAAGTCCAGCGAACCGACGCCGCCAATTACGTGTTCGACAGGTGGTTCAGCCGGCTCGCCTTCTTCACTTTCATGTTCCGGCGGAATATCCAACAGGATTTCTATCGATCCGTCATCCAGACGTGTGTACCGCGACCCGGTATATGAATAGGACTGGTTGATCGACTGTACCGAACCGGCGATGTCCGAAAGTTCTGACACCATCGAATCGCGCATCGACGCGAGCCCGGTGATCATTCCAATCACCGCAACGATGCTGACAAGGATCAACTCGGTCGACAGGACGGCTCCCTGCTCGTCTCTTGCGAGAGCTGCGACGTGGCGCAAGATGGCAGATTTCTGATGTTTCATTTCTGTATTCCGGGCCAAAGTACCGGCGAGGGCTTATTGGGAAATCGGCACGTCGGAAGGATCTTCGGTTCATCATATTGATAAAATCCGATCGCAAGGATTTTTTCGAACAGATGCAAAGTCAACCATCCACGTCAAAAACTGCTAGCGACTTTGGCGATCCGGCAGTTTGCCGCTCAAACGTGCCGAATCGTCTTCGGGAGCTTCCATCATAGGCAATGGCGGGTCCATGATTTGCTCGTTCGATTGAGGCGGAGATTTTTCGTTGGCTTCCCATTCGGTTTTGGCGTCTGCATGTTTTTGCCAATCGACGAATTCAAGCGTACGAGATTCCACCGAGCCATAAGTGTTGCTGGCGTGAGATTGATAAACGCTTTCAAAGACATTGGTGTGGTAGGGCTGACCAGGGTAGGGGTAGGGCCCTGCTAGCTGCTGGTTTTGCAGAGCCTGATTTGCTTGAGCCTCGCGAATTGCGCTGCTGTTGTAGGGGTGTCGATAGTAGTACAACCGCTCAGCGTGGTAGGGAAAGTGGAGCGACTGGGTTCCGCTGGGGACTTCGCGGCGCCACAACTCTGTCAGGGTGATCTTTGGCTCGCCGTATTTTTCGAGGTGCTTTAGGGCACGCTTCCGCTGCCAGCGAGAAGCGCATCTCTGGTCCGTGCAACCCGCGCCACAGGTCGAATCACAACCGGTGTCGCCGATGACTCGAATTATCGCTTCGCTGCCCGCGTCCACTCCGGTATCGAACAACGCGGAATCGTTTGCGTTCGGGTGCGGGACAAAGTCCTGGGCGTCGAGCGCGCTGCCGGCTTGCAAAAGAAGCCCCGCTACGCCGAGCAAGATCGAGAAGAAAAATGAGCTGACCGGACGGATCTTCATAGGGCTGGCCTTGGGGCTGTGGGGAATCCTGTTGCTCCTGAACTGTTGATCGAAACAACACCCGCGGTGACTTAAACGCAGTTACCACAGGCATGATCCATTGAACCTGTTGCTAGCGACCAGTTTGGCTGGCGTTGGATTGGGGTGGCGATGGTCGTGGAAATTCTGAAGACTCCCGTCCCTCACTTAGTTGCTCAACATTCTAGGCGGATTTTCCGGATTTCTTTAAGTCGCCATCACTTCCCAGATCGCAGTGACCGAACAAACACAAACAATTGCGAACAGAATTGCCCGCAGGCAGCGGAACGTCATTGGCGTGCGTTGCGTGTTGGCGATGGCAATTTGTTGGCTGCTGTTTGGAATTGCAGGACGAACTGCCGGCGCTCAGGTTTTGGCTCGATTGCCTGCACCGGATCGGGCAAGAGCGTTGGAGAGTCCTCCGGTAAGCGTAATCGCGAAAGAGCGCAGTCTGATTCAGGAGATTCTCGAACCAGAGCTATTGCTGCGACTTGAACCTCTCCAGTCGAAGATCATTCGCACCAACTATCCGATTTTGAGGACGGCCATCAGCGACCCACGGGTTTTTGATATCCAGCCTTTTGAATCGAGTGAGTTGGAGATTGTCGGCAAACAGGTCGGCGAAGCCACGTTAACGTTCTGGTACGACGTGCCCGGAAAGGGAACCCAGGTACTGCGGTACTTTGTTCAGGTCATCAACTCCCGCCAGGAAGAGCGGATGCGGGCGGCGCGATACAAGGAGACCCAATCACGACTAAATGAACTGTTCCCCAACAGCCAACTTATTCTGATTCCCATCGAAGACAAACTGGTTGTCCGCGGACAGGTTCGTGATTCCAGAGAAGCCCAACAGATCATCCAGATTCTCGGGCAGGGATTCATTCAGAATCTGAGCGGAGGCAGCAACGTTGGCGGTGGATTTGGCGGCGGCAGATTTGGTGCCGGTGGCGTGTTTGGCGGCAACGCATTCGGTTTTGGTCAGGGCGGGTTTTTCGGCAACCAGAACTTTGGCCAACAAGGGAGTTACGGAAGAGGCACCAATCCCAATGGCGGATTCGGCTCGGGCCCGATTCCCGGTGCCCAGGATCTGGCGGGTACCGATGATGACATCGGGACAGGAATCGGCATCAATCCTCGCAACATCATCAATCAATTGCGTGTCGCCGGCGAACAGCAAGTGATGCTCAAGGTTCGTGTCGCTGAACTGGTACGCACCTCGGGTCGCGGCGCTGGCCTTGATATTTCGGTGTCACTGGACAATTTTCAGTTCAGCCATCTGATCTCCGGAGGCGGCGGCAACATTTCTGCGATTCTCGAAGACCCCGACGTATCGTTCTTTTTACAAGCCATCACGGCTCACAGTTATGGAAAAATCCTTGCCGAACCCACATTGATCACCCTCAGCGGAAGGCCTGCCAACTTCCACGCCGGTGGCGAGTTTGCCGTCCCAACCACCGTCGGAATTGGCGGCGTGGGTGCCGCTTCGACAACGTTTCGTGGATTCGGAACGCAGCTTACGTTCACTCCAACGATCGTCGACAAAGACCTGATCCGTTTGCAGGTTTCTCCATCGTTCAGTTCGATCAACAACGACGCAACGGTGGGAGGAATTCCGGGGCTCAGTCGCCGTAGCGTTGACACGACGGTTGATCTTCGAGAGGGACAATGGCTGGCAATCGCGGGCATGATCCAGGACGAACAGGGCGGCCAGCGAACACGAACACCGTTTCTGGGTGACTTGCCTGTGATCGGAAATCTGTTTGGCTCACAGAACACGACTCGAACCGAAACCGAATTGATTGTCCTGGTAAGTCCCGAACTGGTTCATCCGCTCGAAACAGAGCAGGTTCCGTTGCTGCTGCCGGGCATGGAAGTGACTGACCCCACCGACGATGACTTCTTTCTTCGTCACCAAACCGAAGGATACCGCGGCGTTGACTATCGCAGCACCGTCAACGGAGAGTATCAGGCTCACGTCAACGGCTACAAATCTGACAAATTCAATCGTCAGCGAAACCCGTACCTGAGACGTCAGATGCAGGTTGAACGGGCTTACGTCAACGGTCCATCGGGGTTCTCCAAATGATTCCGACATTCAAAAAACCGTACGTCACTGCTGCCATCGCAATTCTGGCTTGCGCAAGTGGATGTCGCTTTATCCAGCCACCGGCCGGCACTCCGATCGACAAAGATGTACCTTTGGGATCGGTGATCGACCGGGTCAATCAAACGCAGGAAGAGAATGCAGAGGCTTCCAAGTTCGTGATCTATGAGCACGAGTTCGAAGTCAACGTTCCCTTAACTCACCTCGAAGAAGACGGCGTTGACAACAAATTCGAGTATCAGCCTCAGGAGCGGATTCGTGGATTTCGTCTTGGCCCGCTGGGTCAAACGCATGTGATGCAAATTGCGAATTACATCGTCCCCCGGCAACAGAATCAAATCAATTATCAGCCACCATGGAATATTGTGGTGGAGCGGAGCACGTCAAGCAAACGTTGGGACTCACGGCATCGCTATCCCGTTCACTTCAATCCCGAACTCGACGAAGCCCGTCGTCAAACCGTCGTGGCGGTCCTGACGGGGCTTGGTGTTAATAACGCAGACCAACTGGTGGTCGTTGCGCCTGCATTCGCCGAAGGGCTCGAAGCCCCTGTCGCTGCGGGAACTTACCAAAGATCACGTTAGTACTTCAAATACCGGATTTGGAATCAACCAAGTGAACTTCAAAAGCCTGATGCTGATTGTTCTTGCCGGGATGGCATGCATTGCATGCGGCTGCGCCTCCAAACTGACCCCACTGGGCCTTGGTAAAGTTCCGGTGCCCTCTGCGAGCGAGGAGTCGATCGACATTCAGTTTGGCCTAGCGAGAGTTGCCGAACGGAACGATCGAACCGAGGACGCCAAAAGGGCTTACCATGCGATCATCAGTACAAATCCAAAGCACGCAAAAGCTCTGCATCGCCTGGGCGTCATCGAATCGCAGGCCGGCAATTTCTCGCGGGCCTTTGATTACTTCACGCGAGCCGAATCATTGGGCAACCCGTCGGCAGAGCTGTTGGGCGATTTCGGATACGCTCAATATTTAAACAAAAACATGGTGGCGGCAGCGGCAACATTGCGGCGGGCACTGGAACTGTCTCCCGACGACAAACGAAACAATAACAATCTGGCGCTGGTGCTGGGCATGCAGGGCCGCTACGACGACGCGCTGGCTCAGTTCAGACAAACAGGAACCGAAGCCGAATCGGTGGCAGGGTTGGCGTTTGTGCAGTCTCAAACGGGTGATACCAGTTCAGCCAAAAGTAACTTCCTCCGCGCACTCGATTACGATTCCACCCTCGAAGTTGCTGCCAATGCCCTGGTCGAACTAGAGAAAAAAAGTCCGATGACGGACGTTGCGATCCGTGGTCGGTCGCGTGTGTCGCGTTCTCCCGGGATGGGTCTTGAGGTCGCGGAAGTTGCACGCCCACAAACCCGGGCCCGGGTTGACGAAAGTAAATTGAATCAGCAAACAGCCCTGCTTCCTTTGAACAAAAAAGTTGAAAGTCTGCCGGGATTTTCCCTAGACAACAGGGCCATTGCCATTGTCGAACAATCTCCCGCGCAGCCAACGCCGGCCAATCAAGAGTTGGCGCTTCTGAAGCCAATTCCCATCAACGAATCCGGTGCGGCTGCTGCTCCGGCTCGCGCTCCCGAATTGGCCGGGGTCAAACCGATCGGATCGAGTATTCCAAAATCGGTAAATGCAGCCAGCAACCCCACTGCCAGGCAGGTCAGCTATGAGGAACCCGTTGTCAATACTGACGAAACCGACGCCACGGGTTCAGGCGGCAACTGAGTTTTACCCCGGACTATTCACGAGGCGTGGGCGTCAGAATCAGTTGAGACAGTGATCCGCGACTCTGATGCGATGAAACGATCGCCGTGGTTTTCATCTGCCGGATGATTCACATTCCTTGTTGAAATTCAGTTTTTCCCTCGCTCCAGTTGGCCAGACGTAGAATCAACGCCCGTCGTCGTGAATAACCCGGGTTTACAGTCGCCGATGTAACCCTAATTGGCCGTCCTGAGTTCGTCTTTCCACGAGCGATCATCTTTCCACGATTCAAAATCACCAGAGACTTGGGTGCCGATTGGAAAGCCCGGTTCGATTTTTGAGCCGGTGGCTTGCGGGGCGATAGGCTGGTTTACCGTTTTGACGCTGTGAATCGTGTCAGAGAGACTGCCAAATTCGGATTCAACATTGCTTTTGAGGGTTGCAAGGCCTGTCACTAGGGCTCCGGTGACAAAGGACGCAACCAGAACCAGCTCTGTGGTGATGATGCCGCCGTCACAATCGCGAAAGAACTTACGCATGGCCTTGCTTTCCTGTTGGTAAGAAAATACCTGTCCAAAAACGCCATGGTGATCAGCAACATTGAATTGTCAAATCGCAATTGCGAAAAAAACACCTGCAACTTTTTTGCTATCCCATAACTGCGTCCTATGTTTGCTGGTCGCCTACAGATTGGTCTGGGGCGAAACAGATCAACAGCACCGAAACGTGCAAAATTACGTGGAGAGACAGTGATGCTCGCAAAAAAACTCTGGAATGACAACAACGGCTTCGTTGTTTCAATCGAACTTATTCTTATCGCTACAATCGCTGTAGTCGGACTGATTGCCGGTTTGACTGCCGTTCGTGATGCAGTCGTATCTGAGCTTTCAGATGTTGCCGGTGCGGTTCAGGACGTCAACCAGTCTTACGCCATCAACGGAATCACAGGCCACTCGGCGACCACCGCTGGCATGGACTTCCTTGATGCGACTGACCACTGCGATGACGCCGATGACGTCGCCGGTGCTGCCGACAACTGCATCGTCTTCACAGACGCTCCGCTTCAGGAAGACACTCCTATCGTTGCACCAGGCGGACCATAAGCTGACCTGACAGCCTCGTGGCGACCAAACACTTGCGTCACCGATTTCAAGAATGCCCAAGCTGCTCGAGCTTGGGCATTTTTTTTGCTGATAGCATTTCAGTAAACTGCCCTGATCTTTTGCCTGACCCCGCAAAACCCTACCACCTTGAGGCAAATCTTACCAATCATGAATTCGAGGCGTAGTTGCAGAACGAACTTGTCTGATACCAAACCCCATCTGGTGGTGTACCAGAATCAATTTCGAAGGATCGAAATTCAAACCAGATGGCAGGAGGCCGTTCATGTTTGCGCGTCGAATTGTTCGCGATCAGCGCGGATTCATAATCTCTATTGAGTTGATACTCATTTCAACGATCTGTGTCATTGGTCTGATTGCCGGTTGGACTGCGGTCAGGGACGCGGTGGTATCGGAACTCTCGGACGTTGCCGGGGCGATGCAAACCGTTAACCAGTCGGTGTCTTTTGCCGACGGGGCAGGCTCCTCGGCAGGCAGTTTCTTTGTCGACACGCTGGACCACTGTGATGACAACATTGATCCCGTTGGCGCGGCGGACAACTGCATTGTGTTTTCCGATCCGCCATCGAACGAAGGAGCGTAGTCACTGGCTCGCATCGGCGAGCCACTCGCAAGAATGTTGACTCAAGACCCTACCTCATCGAACGATCCCCGCGATCAAAGCAAGCAGACCGCCAGCGGATCGCAGTTGGAAGTAATGCTCCCGGATTGGTGCATCCTTTCGTGGCGACACTGTCTGCTATGCGTTGCTTTCACGCTTCTGTTCGCGGGTCTAAATTATCTTCCGCTGGGCGTGTCATCGTCATGGCACGATATCTGGACGGGTAACTGGATCGCCAACAACGGCGTGTACGACATCGATCCATCGACACCTCTGGCTGATGGGAAAAAGCAGGAAGTTCATGGCTGGCTGGGTCGGGTGTTGATCGCCAACGCATTTGGGAAAGGAAACCTTGAGTTCCTTTCGCTGATTTTTTCTTTCAGCCAGACGATCATGGCGGGTATCTGGGCGCTGCTGTTTGTTCGTCTTTCGGGTCGTTGGTGGGCGGGCCTGCTTCCGGTGCTGATGGTTGTGCTCTGCTATTGGCATTTGGATGGCATTTCGATCCGCTCGCTGGGACAGCTATGTTTTGCGGCGTTGGCATTGATTCTGTTCACACAACGATCGCCCGGCGGTATGCTCTGGAAGGCGACTGGTGTGTCGCTGCTGATGACGGCGTGGGTGAATCTGGATCAATCGTGGCCGGTCGGGATTCTGCTGCTGGCGACGTTGGCGGTTGGGCAGGTGGTTGAAACGTTGACAACCAAGCAAGCGGCAGAAGCGCAAAGGCTCGCACAAAGTGCCGCGCTCCGCTCCGCGATTGTCCTGCTGGAGTGTGGCTTGCTCGCCACGTTGGTTAATCCATTTGGACTTTGGATCTGGAAGTCGCTTTTCAACTGGGGCGATGCTTCTTTTTGGGCCATGCTGGGCGGTTGGGAACCATTGCAACTGATCAGCTTCCCAACCTTGGCACTTGGTGTTGCGCTTGTGATCTGGTTGTGCGCGTTTCGTCGCGTCGAACGTGTTGCGGCGTGGAACTGGATTCTGGTGCTGGTGGCGATGCTGTTGGCGGGTTGCTCGGCGACGTCAGTATCCTGGGCAGCGCCAATGGTGCTGTTGTCGGGGTTCTGGATGCTGGGGAACGATTCGAGTGTCGCTGCTGTGTGCGACAACCGCGTCCACAATGAAGAGACTCGCAAGGGAGAAGCAAAGCCGCTTGAGTTTGCGTGGACGCTGATGTGTGGGCTCGCGATCTGGGTTGGTTTCGCATTTTCACCATCAAGCCATTTTCTTCTGGGGGGCAACGGGAGGACTTCGCGGCAACTATTGGGTCAGGCCAACGCGGTTGCGGCAATGCAGCAACTTCAACAGCAGGATTCAGAGGGTCTTTTGTGGTGCCCGTCGTACTGGAGTGATCGATTGTTGGCGATTGGAAATGTGCAGCAGGTTTTCGCCAACCAGGATTCAAGTCGGCTTCCCGCTCAAGTCCGCCACGACTACGAGTTGCTGTACCGTGGGCAATCAGGCTGGCGAAAGATCCTTAATCGCTATGCCGTTTCACGGTTGTTGATCGACAAGCAACACCAGAAACGGATGCTTCACAACCTCAGGGCTTCGACTCAGGATTGGATCAAAGTCCATGAAGATCAGCGAGCGGTGATCTATCAGAGAAAGCCTTCTGCATCCGGAGAAGTCTCATGAGCAATCAGGCCCAAACCGCTACGTCGCAGAGCACGGCGTTGTTCTGGTCAGTTCAGGCTTTGATCTGTGCAGCGATTGTCTTTGCAGGATACACCGTCCGCCAAAGCGTGAACTCTGTGACCAATGTGCCACGCTTGAACAATGAACCACGGTTGATCCGGCCTTTGCACAACTATTCAATGGTCGTGAGTGACGGTGACCTGAAACAAATCCTTGACAAAATGCGGCCGACGTTTCCTTCGCGACCGCCCAAGACGAACTTCGTGGATCACGGATTGCGGATGTGGGGCTCGCAGATCGAATTTGAATCTGTCAGCCAATCGCGGCCCGGACCACGTGCACTCAGCGGCCAGCAGATGCGGCTTTTGTTGCTTGACGATAACGAATTTGTGCGGCACTGGGGAAAGTCCACGCCGGCGTTATTGGAAGAAAGTGAAGGTGGAATCAGGGTCCGCACTCAGGAGGGTCGGGCTACCGTTAGCCACATTGATCACCTCGTGGGAACGTTGGCTGAAACCGGAACGAAACTGAATTTTCCTGTCAAACTGCGGCATCGCGATGGTGTCTTTCGCGAATTGGTCGAACACGCTTTCGATTCCTTTGACCTGAACCAGAAAGAGTACGAATGGACAGCCCTTGCATGGGCGTTGTACGGCAAGGACGCCAGTTCGTGGTTCACCGCAGCAGGGCAGGAAGTAACTTATGATCGGCTGGTTGAACGGATGATGCGGCAGGGCCAACCCGAAGGCGTTTGCTACGGACAACATCGACTGTACTCACTGGCGGCAATCCTTCGTGTTGATCAGGAGAATCGCGAACAGGGGGCCATGGGGTTGCTTTCAGAAACAGGACGAACAAAAGTCATCGAGTATCTGAAGCAGATGACAGCAAGGCTTTACCGCGGCCAGTCACCCGAAGGCTACTGGGATGCCAACTGGCCGGATCCAACGAAACCCGTTTCCGATGTCGGCACAGCAGCGATCAGTCGAAGAGTTTTGGCGACCGGACACACCCTGGAATGGTGGGCGATTGCCCCCGAAGAAGTTTTGCCGCCAAGAGAAACCGTCATCCGTGCCGGGCAATGGCTGTCCAACGCAATCCTTGTCATGGACGATCGGGAAATCGAGCGGAACTATACTTTTCTGACCCACGCTGCCAGAGCGCTGTCACTTTGGCGCGGGCAATTCCCCGACGAAGCCGAAATGGCTTTTCGTGAAAAGTTACCAATGCAGACGGCGCGAAACCCTGCCGACCGGGCGACAATTCAGTGACGCTTGGTCGCATACCGGGCCGCCGTTTCTTTTCGAACCCGGATTATGCACGAGGCGTGGGGGGTGACTTTCTTGTCGTCATGAATTATTCCGATTGAGTCGGCGGCGCAAGAGAAGACTGCATGCACTTTGCTTCTTGGCGTTTGGCCAATCGTTAGAACCGGTCTTTTGAGTTCGTCCCCGGTCCAACAGCAGGTTCAATCCCGATAACTGATTGGGAGAATCATATGGATTTTGATCTACAGAAAATACTCGATCCGATTTCGATCTGGGCAGCGGTAGGTGTCTTGATCTTTGTTGGCATGGCGTTGTACACCGATCTGAAATCGCGAACGATACCAAACCAAATCACGGTCACGTCATTTGTTCTGGCTTTGGTGTTGCACACTTACTTTGGCGGTTGGGCCGGTTTCCTGTTGAGCCTATCAGGTTTCGCGGTTGGATTCGGGATCCTGTTTCTGCTGTGGGTTATCGGCGGTGGAGGAGGTGGCGACGTGAAGTTGATGGGTGCCGCGGGTGCCTGGGTGGGTGCACTGCCGATTCTGATTATCTTTATTGCCAGTGCCGTTTTTGCCGTTTTCTGCACGATGTTCATGATGCTTCGAAACCCATCTTCGGAGCAGGTTGCCGAAGCATCCACCCCGGGTGCCACGGGAGATTCCGATTCGCCACTGCGATCAAAAAGCAAACTCAAGCAGAGCATTCCTTATGCAGTCCCGGTCGCGATGGCGACTGTCTGCGTGGTATTGCTTTTGCTGATCCCGCACACACAGTAATTCCCCTCGCTACGCTGCGAACCGTTTCCACGATCACAGCGATGACTCGAACCATGGAAGGTTGAGTTCAATGAAAGTCAATTCGGGTACGGTCCTGATCGGATTTTTTGCCATCCTTTCGGGTTTGGTCGGAGTCCATCTTTACCGTGAAGCCAACAAGCCTCAACCGCAAGCCGTGATGGCCCAACCTGAACCGGCCAAGCCACCGGCGCCCTCGCGGATGACGGTGCCGATGGTCAGCCGAAACATCAGCCTGGGCCAGCGAATCACAATGGACGACGTTGCCCTAGTGAGGCTCACCCGGGCAGAGCTGGACAAGCTGGGGATTGGAAAAGTCTTTATGACCAATCCCGATCAGATTATTGGCAAAACGGTTCGACGGGAACTCAAACGCGGAACGACTTTTGATACCCGTGACTTTTTCCCGCAAGGCCAGGGGCCGGGAATCGCCCATCTGCTCAAACCCGGCTATCGCGCCGTCACGATTGCTTTGTCACCAACCAATGCACTGATCGGATTTGCCGGAGCGGGAGAACGCGTCGATATTCTGTTTCACTACCGCGGCGTCGGTAACGGGAGCAATCGTGGCGGCAGCCAAGGCTGGACTGGAGGTCGCCTGCCAAGCCGAGCGGTCAGGAATCGGTCCGCATTCAGCGGTGCTGGAGGTGGCGTTGGGAGCGGCGGATACGGCGATCCTGCCTTGATGGGAGCGACATCGACACTGGTTCAGGATGCGGAGATCCTTGCCCTGAACCACACCACCGGCCCAACCAACGACCCAAATTCGCTTGACGCTTCCCGGCATGTGATGGTGACTCTTGCGGTGACTCCCGAATCGGCGGAACTGCTTCGCGTCGCCAGGGGACATGGCGATTTGTCACTCACCTTGCGCAGCCCCGAAGACGTCGAGCAAGTTCCGATCTTTAACCCGACCACTTTGGAAAAGATTATCAAAGTGGAAAAAGAAAAGATCAACGAGATGCAAATCTATCGCGGCAAGAGCCTCAGTACGCTCCGGTTCGCCAGCACCGGAGGCGGCGTGGTGGGAAGATTTAGCGGGTACCCGGAGGCCAATCCCCGGATCGCCGATCCAGACGCCGGGGAAAGCCAACAATCAAAACAGTTCGTGCCGGTGGCTCAACAACAAAACGTCGAAGAAGGATTCTCTCCGCCATCTCCTGACCGGGAAGCTGTGCAACAAAGGCGAACCGGAACCAAACTGATTTCGATGCCCAAAACAAGAATCGAAGACGGCGCAGGCTCGACGCCATGGGGTGCTTCTTCGGGAAGCGGCCGGCGAAATTCGGGCAGCGGTCTACGCGACCGGGACAACGACCAACCGCAGTAGGGAGCAAATATGACTTCGATGCTCAGTTTCGCAGACTCCGCGACATCCGTTGATAGTGATGCACCGGTTCGTAGTTCAGCCAGGCAGGCCGAAATTCAGTTTCAGGCTCTGAAGCAGGAACTCCACAGTTCGCTGGTGGAATCGTTGGACCTGATGGCGTCCAAAGGTCTCGATGAAATCGAACTGCGTGATGCCCTCGAGCCTTTCATCAGTCAACTGGTGGCCAAGGTCGGCAAATCAAGAAAACTCTCGCCCGAAACACAGCAGCGGTTGGTCAATGAGTTGCCCGATGAGATGTTTGGGGCCGGTCCCTTGATGCCGCTTTTGAGTGATCCGGACGTCGCGGATATTCTTGTCAATCATCCGCATGAAGTTTTTATCGAAACCAACGGCCACCTGCATCCTACCGAAATCGTTTTCGCCAACGAGGACCACCTGGTTCGCATCATCAAGCGGATCGCATCGCAGGTCGGACGCCGCATCGATGAAGTCAGCCCAATGGTCGACGCTCGCCTAGAAGACGGGTCACGTGTCAACGCCGTGATCCCACCGCTGGCGCTTGATGGCCCAAAACTTTCGATACGCCGGTTCGGCCAGGGGCACATGCGGATCGACCAGTTGGTTGACAATGGCACTGTCAGCCAACCGATTGTGGACTTTCTCCAGTTCATGGTCGCCAACCGACAGAGCATTCTGGTTTCCGGCGGTACCGGTTCGGGAAAAACAACTTTCCTCAATGCCTTGTCTGTCGCGATTCCGCAGGCAGAACGCATCGTCACCATCGAAGACGCCGCTGAACTTCGCTTGCAACATCCGCATGTCGCGAGAATGGAGACGCGGCCAGCCAACAGCGAAGGGGCGGGCGAGTACACCCAGCGCGACCTGGTTCGCAACGCGCTCAGAATGCGGCCCGACCGAATCATCGTCGGCGAGGTTCGCGGCAATGAAGTTCTCGACATGCTACAGGCAATGAACACCGGCCACGAAGGCTCGCTGACCACAATCCACGCCAACGACTGCAAGGACGCGATCGCCCGCCTCGAAATGATGGTAGCGATGACCGGCCTTGAGCTACCCACTCGTGTGGTTCGCTCCTATATCTCTTCGGGCATCGGACTGGTTGTTCACCTTTCCCGATTGCCTGGCGGCGAGCGACGACTGTTGCGAGTCAGCGAGTTGGAGAACACTTGGGACGGATCGATTCAGATGAACGACGTCTTTTTCTTTGAACGCAACGGCATGGACCAGAACGGTCGTTCCGTTGGCCAGTTCAAATGGACCGGACACGAGCCCAAATGTCTGCAGTCGATTATCGAGCAGGGGGTCGAGTTTGACCGAAGCTGTTTTAGCGACGCCGCTCCAGTTGCGTCGCCGTCGCCGAACACGGACCGGGGAGGGCCATCGTGTTAACTCCTGTCGAATGGGTCGTATTTGGAATCATTGGCTTGACCGCATTGCTGGGCTTGATGTTTGTACAGCGTCTGCAAACTGACACCGGTGAAGGCGGAGCAACTTTCGACTGGCATCCGGAACTGGAGCTAAAACCGAAATCGCAAAAGGCTGGAAACAGTGAGTCACTGGACCGCTGGCTCCATCGAGCGGTAAGCCAATCAGGCATCGGCATGGACCTATCCACATTTTTGGTTCTGGCGTCGTGTCTGGGTATCGTTGCGGGCGTGGCGGTTTGGCAGTTTGGCGGTTCTATTGTCGAGCAGGTGCTGACAGGAATCACAGCGTTCCTGTTTGCCGTGCTGGCGATGCTGCTGATGTATCGCAGCGAGCGAAAGAAATTCGATGAGCAGTTTCCGATCGCAATCGAGCTGATGTCTTCTGCGGTCGGAGCGGGTGAGACATTTGAAAAAGCCCTGCAAGTTGCTTGCGATTCGTCGCAAAACCCGGTCAAAGGCGAGCTTCAACGCTGTCTTTCGAAAATCAGGATGGGGATGGCTGATAACGAGTCCGTGGACTTGCTGGCACATCGTGTGCCGACGATGGACGTGAAGATTTTTGCCCACACGATTGCTGTGCATTGCGAGATGGGCGGCCCGTTGGCCCGGACTTTGCAACGACTCGCCAGCGTCATCCACGAGCGGCGTGAGTATCGACAAAAAATGTGGTCCGCGACGAGCCTTGGACGATTTGCTGCAGTGATGATCAGTGCGATCGGGATTCTGGCCCTGGCATATCTGTTTTGGTTCGAACCCGATTACATCGGAAAGTTGCTGCAGTCCAGACTTGGAATCCAGATGACGATCTACGCGATCATTTCAGAAATTGTCGGGATCGTGTGGGTTGCGATCGCGATGGGACCGGAGGTGTAGAGTGCCTGACTGGATTTCGACAGATTGGTTTTCCGCAGAATTTCAGCCCTACGTGGCTGTCTTTTGCATTGTCGCGGCGATTGCTTTTTTATTGGCCAGGATTGTTGGCAAATCCTTTTCGAAACAGGATGCAGAGAAGCCACGGTTGGGGCCCCCGTCGAACGCGTTCGGTCCGCTGACGGCTCCCTTTTCCCAGTTGATCCCCCACGCAGAGACGAAACGCAAGAAAATCGGCCAGGAACTGGTTGATGCCGGCTATTACCACTCCAACGCGTTGATAAATTTTCTTTCGCTGCGAAATGTCGCAGTGATGGGCACGATCCTTTTGTTTGCTGCGGTCTATTTTCTGGGCGAGTTCGAATCGTCACAGTCAAAAAGCAAGTTGGCGCTCTCTGGGGTGGGCACGGTGATTCTTGTTTACGGTTTGCCGCGGATTGTTCTTTCGGGTCGCGCCGCCCGCAGAACGCGGAAGATTGAAAACGCGCTGCCGGATGCGTTAGACATGCTGGCGATGAGCGTTGAAGGCGGTTTACCGCTGACTCGATCGTTAAATCGGGTATCGAAAGAACTGGGGGCCACCCACCCGGACCTGTCGCAGGAATTGCGAATCATCGCCCGACAGTCAGAGACCGGATCTTTTGAGCAAGCCATGGTCAACTTCGGAAAGCGTTTGACGCTCCCGGACGTGATGGCATGGTCAGCGATGATGCAGCAGACACATCGTTTCGGTGGCAACGTGGTAGGCAGCTTGCGGACTTATGCGGACCGAATTCGCCACAATCGAAAACAACGAGCTGAACGTGCGGGCAACTTGGCGTCTCTGAAACTGTTGCTACCGATCGTCCTGTGTCTTACGCCGCCGGTTTTCATTGTCCTGATCGGTCCCGGGCTGCTGGACTTTCGCGATTTCATGATGCGCGAGCAGCAAGTGGATCGGGCAGCCATTCGCGAAGCCGCGGCACCGCAAGCGGACCGAATTCGGCAAGCCCTGGACGTTTTGTCGGTCGGTACCGATTCAAGCTAGCGCACCGCAATCGCTTTTCGATATGATCCGGGATGATGTGGAAGGTTGCTTAGTTAGAAGTTGCCTACAAACTGCCAACTTCAGCGTCTGAGAGGGCCCGGTTGTAGATCTGTATTCCACTGATCGAACCATTGAAAAACGATCCGGCGGTGGTGACTCCCGAGTTGAGAACGGTGTCTCCATTGACGCCACCGATACCAATGCCACCGCCGTGCGGAAACAGTTCTGAGCCCACATCACGACCAATCAGGCTGCCGTTAAGAAAACCCGAGAACGCATTGGGTTGCAGACCCGACCCGCCGTCGAGGACCAGGGTAGCAGAGAGTGGCTGGCCGGCGGTGATCGGAGTAGAAATAAAGGTCGGGTTCCAGCCGGTCTCCGGGATATTGTAGCCGCCGATGAACAGCATGCCGTTTTCAATGAAGATATTCAATCCGCGGACACCACCGCCTTCTTCGTAGATGACCTGCCGGGTTGTCACGTCGTTGGGAGTGAATTCGATATGGATGGTCCGCTCTTCGTGAAGTTCCGTGTTGATTTCGTCCGAGTTCTCGATAGTCGCAAAATCATCGACGCCATCGAAAACCAGTTCTCCGTTAACAATGGAAGCTCCGTTGAGCAATGTTGCGTCGTTGTCACTGGCGGAGTCATTGGCATCGCCATCAAACGCAAGCTCAACAACCAGTCCATCTCTTGAAACTCCAACATTTTCGTTGGTAGGCGGTGCGTCAAACCGCATGCAGTTGTCGGCCTGGCCAGCGATATCGTCGGGGTCATCACAGTGGTCGGTTTGGTCAAGATAGTCCATTCCGGCGGTGGAGGCGCTGGCACCACTGGCCCCCAGAACGACGTAGGATTGATTGACGTCCTGAACCATCCCGCCAAGGTCCGAGAGTTCACTGCTGACGGCGTCGCGCATGCTCGACATCCAGGTCATAAGTCCGATTCCCAGCACCACCGCAACAAGGATCAGTTCGATGGTCACGACGACTCCGCGAACGTCCTGAAAAAATCTGTTGGCGGGTTCGATAACTTTCATGATGATCCGGGGCGTGCCTGCCCGAAACACAGTGACTAGTCGGCGAGAGTAGCCAGGTGCTTGAGATACAGGTGGGTTTGAAAGATCCTCGCCAATGGGTACGCCCATCGCCGGATCCCAACAACTTCGTCGGCTTGACTGCTAGCAGTTGGCCAGAAAACAACACCAAATCCTGTTGGGGAGTTGGTTTGGCGTGTGTTTATTCCGGTCAGGGCGCAGAATCGGATCTCGCGGCTGCGGTCGTTTCGCTCGGCGGCGAATCAGGCCGGCCACTGAAAGTTGTTGGACCGAGCCATCTGGATTTGCAGAGCGTGGGTTCCCTGTTTGCCAAAACCCGCGTTTTCCAGTTCGCGATACAGTTCGCGGACCAGTTCAAGGCCTTTGAGTTGAAGGCCCATTTTCTGAGCTTCCTGCACTGCGATGCCCAGGTCTTTGACGAAGTGTTCGACAAAGAACCCCGGGTCGAAGTTGCCATCGATGATTCGCGGTCCCAGATTTGACAAAGCCCAGCTTCCCGCAGCACCGCTACTGACCGACTGAAGCACCGTTTTCAGATCAAGGCCTGATTTGAGCGCGTAGAGCAGCGATTCGCAGACACCAATCATTCCGGCGGCAACCAGAATCTGGTTTACCATTTTCGTGTGTTGGCCCGAACCGGCAGCGCCCTGGTGAACCACCGTCGCGCCCATGATCTCGAACAGGGGCATTATGGTAGCAACCGGTTGCGAGTCGCCACCGACCATGATCGACAGGGTGCCATTTTTTGCGCCGATGTCACCACCGGAAACCGGGGCGTCGATTGCGGCGACGGATTTATCTTTGGCTGCATTGAAAATATCGACCGCAAGCTGAGGTTCGCTGGTGGTCATGTCAACCAGAATACTGCCCGGACTCGCACCCGCGATCAGGCCCTTGCCGCCAAGGAAGACCTCGCGAACATCGTCGGGCATGCCGACAATGGCAAAGCTGATATCGGAGGCAGCGGCGACTTCGGCGGGGGACTCTGCCCAGGTCGCACCCGCATCGAGCAGCGATTGGGATTTGCTTTGGGTGCGGGAAAAGACGGTTACCCTGTAGCCGGCATCCATCAGATTGCGGCACATGCTCAAGCCCATTACGCCGGTGCCGACCCAGCCGATGGTCGTTGTCTCTGGTGTGGTCATGATGTTCAGTCTTCGTCGCTGAAGTCAGGTCGCTTGAGAATCTCGCTGACCATGATGGCCTGGCGAATGGAACGGGGAGATTTAAACAGGTTCAATAGATCCTGGGCAATCGGGCTGGATGCTTTCCCCTGAACCTTGGTCACGCCGGATCCGGGTTCGTTGATCTTGCTGACTTCGTGATCGAAAACATCATGAACGTGTTGGTCAATTTTGTCATCCGCACGCTCGATCACTTCCGCGAGGTGGGAGGCATGATCGGTAATGTCAGTGACATCCGCGACGTCGGACACGTCGATGTATCGCTTAACGTGCTCCGAGACGCTTTCTTTTTTGGGTTGCTTGGAAGGCAAACTCGAAGCGCGGCTGGATTCGGCAACCAAGTCACGCTGGGAAATTTTTTGCCGAGGAGGTTCGACCGGCGGAGGCGTAACCGGCGGGGGGCGGTTGGAAGGCCTTTTTCCGCCAGCCTGTTGGTTTTTATTTCTTCGTTCGGCTGCTCGGCGAAGAAATTCTTCAATGTCCCGTGCCATCGGCGATTACCTCGGGGTGACTTGTTTGACTGTGGATTCGCCGGCAGTTGAAATGGCTTTTCTCATGTCGGTGTCCGCCTGGACGTTACGAAGTTTGTAGTAATCGAGAATGCCCAGCTTCTTTTGGCGAAAGCCATCGGCCATGGCTTTGGGGACGTCGGCTTCGGCGGCAACCAGTTTTGCGCGTTGCTCTTCAATTTCAGCCATGTTCTCCTGTTCCTGCGCGACCGCCATCGCGCGGCGTCCTTCGGCGCGGGCACGGGCGACCCGCGTATCGGCTTCGGCCTGATCGGCACGCAGTCGAGCACCAATGTTGTCACCCACGTCGATGTCCGCGATGTCGATCGATACGATTTCGAATGCGGTTTGCGAATCAAGCCGACGGGCGAGTACCGTTTTCGAGATCACGTCGGGGTTTTCGAGTACCGCCGAATGCGTTTCGGATCCGATGGCACTGACGATGCCTTCACCGACACGGGCGATGATGGTCTCTTCGGTGGCACCCCCGATCAACTGCTGCAGGTTGGAGCGAACGGTGACACGCGCACGAACCTTTAGCTGGATCCCGTCTTTGGCAACCGCGTCGAGTGACTTTCGGGCTGACCCGCGAGCAGGACAATCGATGACACGAGGGTAAACGCTGGTTTGGACCGCCTCGAGTACGTTACGGCCGGCAAGGTCGATGGCGGATGCTTCGCGAAAGGAAAGCTTGATCGTTTTGGCCTTGTGGGCCGCGATCAATGAACGGATGACCAGAGGAACGTTGCCGCCGGCCATGTAGTGGGCTTCGAGGTTCTTGGTTGTAATTTCCTGGTCGGCAAGTCCCGCCTGGACGGACATGATCTTGCTGGGAACGATCACGCTGGCTCGGACTTTGCGGAAGTACATCCCGACAAGGTCACTGATTTTGACTCCCGCACCGGTGAAAACCGACTGGATGTACCAGCGGAGCATGTTGAGAAAGAAAAACAGGACGATGATTCCGGCAAACACCAGAACCATCACGATCGCAAAGATGATTATCGATGCGGTACGGCCAAGGGCTGCGGTGAGTGCCAGGTCATTAAGCAGAAATTCCATGGTTCTTCTGTAGCTCCGGATGAGGTGGAATTTGGATGAGGTGGAATTTGGATCGGGATCAATGCGTTAACGTCTTGCCAGTTCGTGCTTTAACGGCAGCCATTGACCACCGTTTTGGCTGCTGTTGACGGACTGTTGTATGAAGAGCATTCCTTCGACCCCGTCAAATACGTTGGGGTAGATCGTGTCGACTTTTTCAAAGTTCTGGCCGGCAATCCGAGCCGCCATGTTATCAAATGCGCTGCGGTAGATGTTGGCAAAGGCCTCAAAAAAGGCTTCCGGGTGCCCTGCGGGCAATCGACACGACTCCGCAGTGACAGGTTTTGCGTAAGAAGCGTTGGGATCGCGGGTGTAAAGCTGGTGTGGCTGCCCGTTTCGGCGAAGCCAAAGTTCGTTCGGATTTTCCTGACGCCACGAGATGGATCCCTTGGTTCCGTCGACTTCGAGGGTCACATCGTTCTCCCGGCCGTGCGAGATCTGGGACGCGGTGATGGTCCCAAACGCACCGTTTTCGTACGTTATCATGGCGTGCCCGTAGTCGTCCAGCTTGCGGCCCTGGACGAACGTTTTGAGATTGCAGGAAATATTTTCTGCCAAAAGCCCAGTCACGAAACGGGTAAGGTTGTAAGCGTGAGTTGCGATGTCTCCGAAGCAACCAGCGGCACCTGACTTTTTGGGATCGGTTCGCCATGCAGCCTGCTTTTGATCGTCATCTTCCAGTTTGTCAGTCAGCCAGCCTTGGATGTAGTTCGCTCGCACGGCCATGATTTCGCCCAGCTCACCGTCGGCGACCATTTGTCTTGCCTGGCGTATCAGAGGATAGCCGGTGTAATTGTGTGTGACCGCGAAAACGACGCCCGAGTCGTTGACGACTTTGACAAGTTCTTCTGCCTGAGCGAGGTCGAAGGTCAAAGGCTTGTCACAGACCACATTGAAACCGGCTTCGACGGCGGCTTTGGCGATTTCGAAATGCGTGTGGTTGGGAGTTGCGATCGAAAGAAAGTCGATACGTTGATCTGCGGGAAGCGCAAGTTCCTTTTCGATCAGTTCATGGTACGACGTGCAAGCTCGATCGGGGTCAATGTCATAGTCTTCGGCAGAGTCTTTGGCACGCTGTGGATCGGACGAAAGAGCCCCGGCCACGAGTTCACATCGATTGTCAAGAACCGCTGCGGTGGCGTGGACGCGTCCAATAAATGATCCTCGTCCACCCCCGACAAGTGCCATGCGAAGTTTTCTGTTGAGTGGAGGATTGGTTGGCATGATGATTCCCGCTACCGAATTCTTTCTGTATGAGTGTTCAGCGTGAAATCTATCAGAAAGCTCAGTCGAGGTGGAGCGGTTGAGGTCAACGCGACGCTGCGATACCCGAGAAAATCTGAACCCCTGGCTCAGGTCGCTCTGTTGTCGACGCAGATTGCGGACCGATCGCCCCAAGCGGGTAGCGGCAGGAAATGACCGCCGGTGTTAGAAGCCACCCAATCGGTTGATCATCAGCGAGACATGTCAGCCCGGATTATTCACGACGACGGGCGTTAATTCTACGTCTGGCCAACAGGAGCAAGGGAAAAGCTGAATTTCAACAAGAATTGTAAATCATCCGGTAGATGAAAACCACAGCGATCGTTTGATCGCATCAGAGTCGCGGACCACTGTCTCAACTGATTCTGACGCCCACGCCTCATGAATAATCCGGGCTCAGGCGGCTTGGCCTGAGATGGTTCAGGCCAAGCCGGGCTTGACAGTGCGTGCAGCCAGAGAGAGCCGCAATCAGATAGTGGCGACTACTTTTTGCCGGAGCCCTTGGAAGCGCTGGCGGCAGGTTTGTTTCCACTGGCGGCAGGTTTGGTTCCGCTGGCTGCTGCTTTTTCGCCGCTGCCTTTGGCACCGCTGCCCTTGGTTGCTGAACCGGCTTCTTCGGTCAACTCGCCGCAGTCTGCGATGACGACTTTGGCTGTCGGTGTGCCGGCACTGCTACGTGTGCCTTTGGCTTCGACTTTTTTGACAACGTCCATGCCTTCGATGATGCGACCGAAGACAACGTGCCTGCCGTCAAGCCCACGGGTGGGGACGGTCGTGATGAAGAACTGTGAACCGTTGGTGTTCGCTCCGGCGTTGGCCATTGAAAGAACTCCCGGCACGTCGTGCGTGAAAGTGAAGTTTTCGTCTGCGAACTTTTCGCCATAAATGCTTTCGCCACCGGTTCCGTTGGCATTGGTAAAGTCACCGCCCTGGCACATGAAGCCCGGAACGATGCGATGAAAGGTCGATCCCTTGTAGTGGAGGGGTTTGCCTTTTTTGCCTTGGCCTTTTTCGCCAGTACAAAGTGCTCTGAAGTTCTCAGCCGTTTTCGGGACTTCGTCATGAAACAGCCCGATCACGATTCGTCCGGCAGCCTGGCCGTCGATCTGAACATCGAAGAAGACTTTTTTGGTAACTTTGGCGTCGTTGGCACTTTTGGTGTCCTGTGAATTGCTGCTGGTGACGGGTGCCGAAGTTTGCGTGATCAGTTTGCCGTTGTCATCGTAGGGGCTCTGCTGGACCTCGGTCGGCTTTGGAATGAACATGGCCGCCAAGCAGGCAGTCAGAACAAGAGCGAGAAGGACGAACATGGATCGAGCGGACATCAAAAGTCTCCAGGAAAAAAGGACTACGAACTGAGTGTAGTCTGGTGAATTGAATCGGATCTCTATTTTTTCGCCAGATCGATCATTGGTCAAGCCACGAGGCTGCCTTGCATGCATTTCGCGATTCGGCAGGTGGCGTTGGTGCCCGCTGGGCCTCAATTCTGTGCCGCAACAGTGCTGAGCGTGGAAAAACTGGGATGCTGCGAGAAAATCAGGACATTGGAGGAAGTGCCGAGTACCGAGTACCGAGTACCGAGTGCTGACTGTGTACTGTGTACTAAGTACGTACCGACGTTGTTTTATGGGAAACGATGATTGCTTGGAGCGAATATGGCTGGTGCGAGCAAATTCACCGACCTCCGATTCTGGCAGCGTGCCCGCGCTTGGTCCAAGCAAATCTTTTGGTTGACGAAATAAACTCCGTTCGCAAACGATGTACGGTTAGTTCGACAGATTAACGACTCATCCGAATCTGTCATCGCAAACATTGCCGAGGGGTTTGGGCGAGGGACGCAGGGTGAGTTTATCCAGTTTCGTGGTTACTCGATCGGAAGCCTGAACGAAACGCCGGCGCATCTCTGCTCGGCGTTTGATCGTGACTACCTGAAGAAGGATCAGTTTGGCGCTTTGTTTCAAGAAGGAACTGAGATTCGTAAGATGACGGTTTCTTTCGTCAAAGCAATGAACAAACCCGGATCGGGTGTGAAGCACTTGAGAAAAACGCAGAGTTGGACCGAGCAAGTCTGGGAGCAATGGGAAACGATTACAGGATTGCAACGACCTGATTGGGTCAACACCCGTGAGCATCCAGCCACGAGGAAAATCGATGAGAGTAGTTTTTGATTGCAGATCGAAACCATACTCGGTAGGCGAAGCTTGTTAGTACTCAGTACTCAGTACTCAGTACTCAGCTCCCGCCGGCCCAACCTTCAACCGAAACGCCTCACAAAGCACCCGTCGGTTGGCGTTCGAAAGCGAAACATCCGAAACAACCGAAACCCAAACCCCGTTGCTTTTCACAAATGAAATCAGACCCGTTGCCGGATCCTTCTCCCAACTTTCAATATCTGCCCATAAATACTTCCGCTGCGTCACACCAAAAATCTCAATTTTCTCTTCGCCAAGAAAAATCCTTGTTCGGCTGTTTAGCAACAGAAAACCGCTGCCCAGCATAGCCAACAAGCCAATCGAGGCGCCTCCAGCAACTCCAAGCCAAGAAAATCCAGCCGAGTACATGGGAAAATGGATCATGCTCCTGATTCCACCGAAAAGGCAAAACACCCCCACCGCCACCGACCCGTAGCGCTCAAATGCCCTCGCCCGCAAACACGTCGGCAGACGCACCAACGGGACCTCCTCGCCCGCACCCGACACCGGCGACGCAAAAGGATTCTCTTCCGCTGACCGCATCGAATCTCCCCGCGACTACCGTTTCTTTCCCGATCGAATCACAAATCGATCCTTCGCCGCCAACAAACAGACCTCCTGTCGATTAAACGCCAACTGCCGCGGACGAACGTACTTGAAACCAAGCTTCCGCAATCGCTCCATCCACTGCGGCACGCTCTGAACCATCTTCCAGTCCGTCAGCTTCAGCGTCAGCAACATGCCTTTCACATCCACCGACTCATGAGCCACGATGTCCGAAACCGTGTCCAAAGTGTAATTCGGAACCATGTTGATATCCGCGAACAACCACTTCACACCACGAAAGTCCCGCTTCTTCACCTCGTGTCCACGCCGGCGAATGTGCTTGAACTTTTCCTGCGACGCAATCACCGGTTCCATCTCCGCCGGATCCACGCCGATGACTTCACAACCCGTTTCCAACAACAACTGACTCGCTCCACCAGGAGCGCTGCCAATTTCGGCACACAAATCTCCCGCCGCGACCGGCAACTGCGACCACAGCAATCCTTCCTTCAGCTTATAGTAAGCCCTCGTAACGACCTCCTGCTCGAGGTCCATTCGCGGGCAACCACCGGGCCAACGCAGCGCCATCGAACTTGCCGTGTGAAAGCCAAACCACCACTCCCCCGGTTCCACCAGGCAAACGTCGAACACCAAAGCATCCGCCTTGGTGACGCGATTGAGCCCCACTTCCTTTCCCGGAAACCGCGACTTGACCGCATCCACGATCTTCTCCCCCACCTCCGCAGCGAGCACCGACGCTCCGGGCTCGAACCCGCCAGCACCGGGCAGCTTTCGATCACGCTCCCAAACGTGAACCGCATCGCAGCGTTCCAGAACAGGACAGTCCAAAATCTGCCGCACCAACGCATCCCCATCCTCGCCCACGGCTCGGCCCACGGACCACCCATAAGTCCGCGCAAGCATCGATTTGAGCACCAGTCGATCCGGCGGCTTCTTGTCCACGTCACACTTAAACGTCACGAAACCCGGCCGCGAAAAAGCCAACCGCAGCTCGTCGTGGTTGCGAAGCACCTCTTCGCGAACCGCCGCTTCGGCTCCCGCTTGGCACACCACAAAAACAAAATCCGCACTCAATTCCACAATCCGACCCGCACAAACCCCTCGACAATCCACTGATGCTAGCAGACCCATTCCGCCAGACGTAGCCCTCGGGGTGCTTTATTAAGGTTGCTGTTTGTTGTCAATGTTCGATGGGATAAACTTTTGCGATCCAGATCTTGCAAGCAGAGCCCGTCCATCGCGGCGGGGGCCAGGAGGGCCACTGATGTCAGAACCAATCAAGTTTATTCACGCATCCGATTTTCACCTTGATCGCCCGATCTGCGGTCTCCCGGATATCCCCAAGCATCTTCTCGAGACGCTTGCCAGCGCGCCTTACGAATCCGCCCAGCGCGTGTTCGATTTTGCACTCACCGAACGAGTCGACTTTGTCCTGCTCTCGGGTGACCTCTTCGATCACGAACAAGGCACCGCCCGCGCACCGGCTTTCCTGTTGAACAACTTTCAACGCCTCGCCGCACAGGGCATCCACGTCTACTGGTGCGCTGGCGAAACCGACCACCCCGATCGCTGGCCCAGCTCCATTCGTCTGCCCGACACCGTGGTGACATTTTCAACCGGGATCGTCGAAGAAGTCGAACACCTCCGACACGATAAACCCGTCGCCACGATCATGGGCGCGGGCTTTGACCCCAAACGACGCAGCGGCGAACACTTCGGCGCCGACCACCGCGAAGCCACCGTCAACATCGCCCTGACCTACGGCGACTTTGAACCTGCCAATCTCAGCGCCGACCGCATTCACTACTGGGCCATGGGCGGCAAGCACAAACCAACGCGACTCGATCGCGCCGACTCGCATGTCGCCTGGCCTGGAACCACCCAGGGCCGCATGCCAAAACAATCCGGCCCACGTGGCTTCAACTACGTCCGCGTGGACGCCAACAAAAAATTCAAAATCCAATCCGTCCAATGCGATCGCGTTCGCTGGCTGCCACAAAAGATCGCCATCGACGAAAACGTTAACAAACAGGAACTCAAAGAAGTCCTCTCCGAACGAGCCCTCAAGGTCATCGCCGACACGACAGATCAAATCGTCCTTTCGCGTTGGTTCCTGGCCACCGACGGGGAGTTCAACCCACGAATCCGCAAAGACGACTGGGCCGGCGAGTTGCTCGAATGGCTACGCGACGAGTTCGGACGGGGCAACAAAGGCCTCTGGTCGACCCGCGTTGAAATCGAAACGCCCAAAGCCCTACCCATCCAATGGTACGAAGAAGACACCATTCTTGGCGAGTACCTCCGAGCGGTCGGCCGTTACCAGAGCGACGAATCCCTGAAAGTCAACCTGCACGACTACATGCCGCATTCGGTCAAAGGCGACACGATGTCGTCGGTCGGGCATTTGACACGTGAGCGTCGCGAACCCACCCTTCGCCGCGCGGCGATGATTGGCGTCGACTACCTGGCCGGTCACAAGCACATCGACGAAGCCAATTCGGAACCCCAAAACTAAATAACACATCGTGGCCCGGCAACCCGCGGCCCTCACCGGACAAAAGGAGTTTGTGGTGAAAATCAATCATTTACACGTGGATGGATTTGGCGTCTGGAAAGGACTCGACGTCGAAAACCTTTCCAGCGAAGTCACTGTCTTTCATGGTTACAACGAAGCCGGAAAGACCACGTTGATGCAGTTCGTCCGCAGCATGATGTTTGGCTTCGACCCCAAGCGTCTGGAAAAGTACACGCCACCGGTCTACGGCGGTCTGGCCGGCGGCGCAATGGACATCAGTACCCCCAACGGTACCTGGGAAGTCATCCGCCACGTCGATCCCAATCGCCACATGGACCCCGTCGGCGACCTCACGGTCACCGATCACCATGATGGCTCCGTCCACGGAAACGCTCAACTCGTTTCGTTGATGACCGACGTCGATGAATCGATTTTCAACAACGTTTTCGCCATCGGCCTGCGCGAAATCCAAGAACTTAACGCGCTCAACAGCACCGCAGCTTCGGATTACCTCTACCGCCTCACCAGCGGTGTCGATCGGGTTTCGCTAATCGACGTCATGCGGGATTTGCACAACCGCCGCGAAGCCATCTGGTCGGCCGACCCGAAAGCTTCTTCGCGCCTCCAGGTGCTCACCGATCGACGCCAGAAACTTCTCCGCGAAGTCGACCAGCTAAAGCAAAACTCAAAACGCTGGTCGCGGATCGCCTCCGAAACCACCGACGTCGACAATCAGCTTGCGGACCTGCAATCGCAAATCAAAGTCACCGAGCGCGAGTCACGTAAAATCGAGATCGCCACCCAGATCGCAGAGCGCTGGCAAAGCCGAATTGTTGTCCGCGACCAAATCGCTGCCTACAAGTCTCTCCCGTCCGAACGCGACGTCAACCTGACAACCCTCGATTCGATCAACGAAAAAATTGCACTGCAAAAGGAACGCGTCGAACAGACTCGCAGCCAGCGCAAGAGCATCAAAACCGAAGCCATGGCTCTGCCGATCAATCGCGAACTGTGGTCACAAAAAGCCCGCATCGAAGCCATCAGTGAGCACACGCCGTGGGTGCAGTCCCTGGAACGTCAAAACTCCAATATCACCGAAGAGATTTCGAAAATCGAAAACACCCTCGTCGGCGAAGTCGACGGTCTTGGCCATCAGCTCAAGATCCGCGCCCGCGACATCAGCAAACTCCGCTCGCACGACTTCCAGCAACTCGAAGACCAAGGCAAAAAACTGGTCGATGCTCGCGAACATCTCGAAGAAGTCAAACAGGAACTCGAAAAAGCCGAATTTGACCTTGGCCAGCACAACCAACGGCTCAACAAATCAGCCACCGAACTGGGCACCTCCGATACGCTCGAAGAAACCAGCACCTACGTCAACCGACTCAAACGCCGCGTCGAACTCGAAAAGAAAATTGAAAAGCTGAACCGCAACCGCGGCGAACTCGAAAGAGACATCGACACGGTGGTCAGCGATCAGGTTCTGCCTGTCGAAAAGCTATCCATCATCGGCGTCGTGTTTGTGGTTGGCTTTGTTCTGCTGTTTCTTGGAGTCCTCTCGGCGGTCTTCAAAAACCAGTTCTTCTCCAACCTGACCGAAACAACCGGACTCATGTTCCTGCTTATGGGACTGATCGGTCTGATTGTCTCACTGGTCATCAAGCACCACTGGGAACGCGTCGCCAAAGACGAACTTGATGACTACCGCCACCAAATCGACATCGTCCGCCAGCAACTCAAACGTGCCAAACTTGAACGCGACGAAATCGAAAGGGAGCTTCCCGCCGGGTCCATGCTCCAACACGACCTCGCACTCGAAGAAGCACAGGCAAAGCTTCACCGACTGACCGACCTGGTCCCACTTCAGAACCGCGTCGAAACGACAAAAATGGGACTGGACGAACTTCGTCGCCAAATCAGCGTTCGCCAACGCGGCGTCGATCAGGCAAACTCACTCTGGCAGCAAACGCTCGTCGCCGCCGGACTTCCCGAGGCCCTCCAACCGCATCAGCTTCGCGAAATCATCAACCGCAGCGATCGCATTTCCGGATTTCAAAATCGGCTTGAGCAACTCAAGTCAGAGCGCGACCAGAAGCAAAAAGAGATCAGCACGATCCGCCAGCGAATCGACGCAACCATTCACGAAACGGGCCTTGCCTCTAAATCATCTAGCCTTAGCGATCGGCTCGCGATCGCTTCTCGTGCAATCAACGAACAACGCATCCACGTCACGGCCCGAAAAGAGCTTGCCAGCCGATACAAGTCACTCCGCACGCGGCTAAACAAAGCCAAACGTGAGCTGGATCGTCAACTCGGCATCAAGCAACGGATGTTGTCGGTCGTCGGTGCGGACTCCGAAGAAGCATTCCGCGAAATCGCCGCAAAGCACAATCGCCGCCGCAAACTGGCCCGCAAAGAAGCCGAACTGAACGATCAAATTCAACTCGCCACCGGCAAGCATTTCACTTACCAGGACATGGCTCAGGTTTTCACATCCTACGGATCGGGCGGACTTGAGAAGCACTGGGAGAACCTGCAATCGGAGCTGGAACTTGCTCGTGAAGAACAAAACCGTCTGATGCAGCATCGCGGTGAACTTCTTCAGGAAGTCAAATCGCTGGGTGACGATTCGAGATTGGACGTCGTCCGCCTGGAACTTAACTCCATCGAATCTGAAATCGCGCATCTGAAAGCCAAGTGGCAGGAACTGGGAACCAGCTCCCAGATGCTGGAGATGATTCGCGAATCGTACGAATCCAGGCGACAGCCCGAAACGCTCAAGGAAGCCTCGAACTACCTGAGCAAACTCAGTGAAGGCCGCTACGTTCGCATCTGGACACGCATGACCGGCGAAGAACTGCTTGTCGACAACGCGGCCGACGAAACGCTACCTGTCGAAAACCTCAGTCGCGGAACACGCGAAGCCGTCTTCCTGAGCCTGCGACTGGCGCTGGTGGGTGCCTACGCTCGCCGCGGGGCAACGGTTCCAATGGTGCTCGACGACGTGCTGGTTAACTTCGACGGAAAACGCGCCCGCGCCGCCGCCGAAGTCCTCTTTGAATTTTCACGCAATGGATACCAGCTTTTGATGTTCACCTGCCACGATCACATTCGTGACATCTTCCATTCGCTCGGAGCAGACGTTCGTATCCTTCCAGCACACAAGGACGTTTTCGATTCATCTGCCAAACCCGTCCAGTACGGCGGCGACGGAACCGTTGCTGCGCCGCCGGTCATCGTCCAAGAAAAGCCCACTTTGCCCGAACCGGTGATCGAACGACAAACCTTCGAACCACAACCAGCAGCGCACCGAATCCCGGTCGAATATGTGGCACCCACTTCGACCATTGACCTTGCCGCCGGATCGTTTGATGACGCTCTCAAGTTCGAACTCTCTGCCGTTGAAACGGATCAACGACGTGAGCACCAGTTGAGGAGCGAGATGGTTTACGTTCCCAGCAACAAACCCACTCACGAGATCCTCCTTTCGGGCAACGACCCTGTCTGGTTTGAAAACAGCGTCGTGATGCGATAGCTCAAACGCTGCCATTCTGCGATACGAGACCAACTTGCGCAGCGCGCCGGCCGCGTTTACAATCAAGATATGAACAGAATCACGATCACCCAACTGGATCACGTGGCTGACATCGAGCAAAGCCTCACGTTCTATGGTCAAGCACTTGGCCTGGAACAACTGGATCGCCCAGATTTCGACTTTCCCGGCGCTTGGTTTCGCCTTGGTGAGACACAGGAACTGCACCTGATTGGTCATCGCAGCCATGACGTCCAGTCCCACCACCGCGGCACCCATTTTGCCGTCCGTGTCGACGACATCGATGCTGTGGAATCACGCCTGAACTCACATTCCGTTAACCAGATTCGCAAACATCGCCCCGACGGTGCCCACCAGATTTTCATTACCGATCCCGACGGACACTGGATCGAATTTTGCAGCGGTCCTTAGTTCGACTTTCCCACTTTTTGGTAACCCGACGCGCGACCGGGGGAAAACACGAGGAAATCACGGTGCCTCGCTCACGCTTCGGGTTTCGATGTCTGCCAAATTTACGACAAAAAAGGCCAGCCCTCCCCGGTGGTGAATCGCCGACCCTCCCAAGTGGGCCCAAGTGGGAGGGTGATCGAAAAAATCGCAACGCGAGAGTGTCGCGCCACATAACTGGCAACCGAAAATCCAGGCCGTCTCGGTGCACCAGGCCAGCATGAATCATGCCCGCGGTCCGCAGCAATGAGCGTATCGCACCAACTCTCGCCAAGCCCCCAAACCCCATGAAAAGGCGTAAAAAAACGGGGTTTCAATGCCTCAAAGAAATTCTCCCATTATTTTCCAATGATTCACACTTCGTGGCGAATTACTAAACAGGCCGTCAATCCATCCCCGCACGGCCCATTTGGTTTGAAACGGAGAATCCAAAAAATGGCGTATCACATTCCTTTCGAAGCCCGACGCAAGAATCGTCCGATGTACATCGGCTTTGACCAGCCGGCTCCGCGCCATCGCAGCGACTGGAACTGGTGGGGATTCTGGGGCTTCATCATGTCGATCGGAAGCTTCGCCACTGCCGGGTTTGCGTCACCGTTGGCTTTTCTGGTCAGTGCCAACGGACTGCGAAAGTCCAAGGGTCGTCGCAAACTGGCGGTAACAGGAACTGCGTTTTCATTGCTGGGCATCCTGTTAGCATCGGCCATTGTGCATAACGTCGCCACCGAAGGTCACCGCGTCGCAGAAGCCCGCAAGGAACGTGTCACCGCACGCCAGATGGCCATCCAAATGGCGGATGCAAAACTGCAGATTCTGGACGCCAAAAAAGAGCTTCGCCGATTCCGCGACAACAACGACGGCTTGCCAACGGGCATCGACGGCAACATGCTGCTGATCAAGTACGCGGACCCGTGGGGCGAATCGCTTCGCTTTGAACCCGAACAGGAAAGCGCCACCATCCGCAGCGCCGGCCCTGACGGAAAATTCAATTCGAAAGACGACGTTGTTTCGTCCATCAAAGGAAACATTCTGCAACAGGGAATTGAACTTTAGATTTCCAGCCACCAAACTCAACCAGCGCGATTCGCAACGGCGGTTTGCCCGATGCGAACAAAGCTAACCGGTGCAACCTCTTTGCGAACAACGGCTGATTTTGGATCGTCACGAACCCACATCACAAGGCCCTGATTTTCAAACCAATGTCCGAACTTGCCGCAGCTTTTGCACTGGCAAGAATGCGAATCGATCCAGTCGACGTTGTAATGGCGGCATCGCAAATGGTTGGGGCTCATCGTTTCTCTCGGGTTTTCAACAAAGGGATCTGAACTTTCGGAATTGTCGAAACACGGCTTGACACATCAGGTCACAGCCTCGTCCACTTGCCAAAAAACCCGTCGAAACCTCGGGAAATACCGGTCAAAAACCTCACACATTGATAGCCCAACGCGTCAGCGAGGTTGCTGCTAATTTGCCCTTACTGAATCCGTCTGTAAGTCCGGCAACGCCCGCGCGCCCTGAACCGTAAGCCGCCGACGGCAAGGCCTCGGGTGGACCAGTCGCCAAGCTTGCATACCGAAAACGGCCCCAGCCCGGCCGCTCACGCGACTCGGATCGTCTCACTGCGCAAACCCAACCGCGACGCAATGGTGCTGGCCTGATGCGTGGGTTGCCAGTACGCCTATCGCTGCAACACGACGATTCGATCGGCAGTGATGTGAGCAAGGTTCAGACCTCGATGGAATCCGCGGCGACCTCCGATCACACCCACCGGTTTGTCGAGGTACCGATTCAAATTCAAACCCGCACTGCCGGCAATGTGGTAAGTCACTTTCCCGGTGTTGTCCTGAAGCACATAGACCGGATCAAGCTCACCGCCGCTGTTCGCCAATCGCTTCAACCAGCCGGTGACGTCATAACTCGCATCCGTGGCAGAGTCACCCGCTGGCCCTTGGGATGCACCGCCGAAGCCGCCCCCAAAGCCACCCCCAATGCCGCCCGGACGGTTTCCCGATCCGCTGGAATGGGCCCCTGAGCTGATTCGCGATGTGCCCGATTGGCGGTAACCGGCGCAAACACCACGGCACCGCTCAAGCTTGGTAAGGATTCGCTGAAGCGCCAGCCGTTCGACAGGATCGTTGCTGTTGCGATAAAGCTGACCGGCAGCCGATTCGATGGGCTCAAGACGCCAGGTCGCTGGATCCTTCACAAGCTCCACAGCAAGCTGTTCTTCAATTGCGAGAATGCTTGAACCGTTGGGGCCTGTAGCCCTCGACCTTGGAGCAAATCGCTGCGTCTCGTTCTGGCTGTCAAAGTAAGCGTAGGACTTGACCTGACTTTCCATCGAATCAAGCGACGCAAATCGCGGCCCGCCCCGATACCGCTCGGAGCTGGATGACTCGGGCACGCTAAAGTTCGGGTCTGCGAAACCTTCGGGCGTGCGATCAACAGGCGGAACCGAAACCACCGGCAGTCCCCCCGACGAAGCGCCCAAGCCCGACTTCGACGACGAAGCCAACGGAGCCCCCGATTGTGGCAGCGGCCGCGCCGACGCCTTCCAGCCTTGATTCGGAAACGGAGATGGTGAATCGACAACTTCTTCAGCGCTAACCGCGCGAACCAGCCCGGCATCTCGCGAGGAAACCACAGGCGCAGCTTTCTCTGGTGCAATCTTTCCTCCTGGCGGCAACTGCAATTCGCTCATTCGAATCCAGCGAAACTCACCTTTGGGCGGTTCGATTTGGTACCAGATATTTGCGCCGCCGTTTGGCGTTGGCCAGGAAACTTCGCCGACAATCAGCACTTTCTCGCCAGGCCGAAGGCGGACTTGCCATTGCGGCGTTTCCACCGGTCCAAGCTTGGTTCCGACAAAGGCAGGAACCGGGTCTGTGATTTCGCCGACATCATCCTGCAACAGCTTGACAGCCGACTCCGGGACCAGACTAAAGCTTTGCTCCGGCGGGCGGATCGCGCACCAGCCACCGGGATCCTGCCGCCAGACCTGAACCACATCCCCCTGCTTCAGTGAATGCGTGGCATAGAAACTGTCCTTGCCGCCGGGTCCGCAATGAACCGTGGCTCCATCGTTGAGCACCATGGCGGTGAACGGCAGCGAAGCCTGCGCAGTAGCCTGTGCACTAACTCGTTTCGCCGAAGTGGCCGGTAGCGCAAAAATAAGCGCCATGATTGCGAGGCAACGGATCATCGAATCTTCCATGATTCAAAGTAGGGGGATTTTCCCAGAATTTTATGCCATTTCGCGTTTTCGATTCAATAGAAGTCCGCCCCGCGCCCGCTGCGTCGCATAACCACTGCCGACGTGCAGCTAGCACTACCGAACCCGGCCAAGGCGAATTCGCAGCAGGTGCCAAAATACCGACACACCCAACGCCAGGGAAGTTTTCGAATGGCCCAGCTCGCGGTCGCGAAAAACGATTGGTAGCTCCCGCATCCGAATCCCACTTCTGTTGGCCCGCCAAATAATCTCTTCAAGGTAGGCATAGCTGGAGCTTTGAATGGTCTCGACGCCGATCCGCTCGAGGGTGCTTCGTCGGTACACGCGAAAGGCACCGCTGTTGTCACGAGTCGGAACACCGCAGCACAGTCGCGCCCACAGGTTGACGGCTTTGGAGGAAAGCCGCCGGGTCCATGGCCAGTTCTCGATCCGACCACCGGGAACGTAGCGACTCCCGATCGCCATCCCAAACTCGTGATCGTGGTCTTGCTCCAAAAACGCCACAAGCTCCACAAGGCTTTGCGGATCGTGACTAAAATCGGCGTCCATCGTGGCCACCAAGGGATACTCTTGACTGTGGCTGATCGCGTATTTGAATCCGGTGATCGCGGCCGACCCCAGCCCCAGTTTGCCGGGGCGGTGAATCACGCTCAAACGGGGATCTGCGGCTTTTCTTTCGTCGCACCAATTCCCGGTCCCGTCGGGCGACTGGTCGTCAATGATCAGGATATCGGCAACCGGCAGCAAGCTTTCGATTTGCTCAACCAGCTCCGGCAAGTTCTCGATCTCGTTGTAGGTCGCGATGACAACCAGCAATTTTTGGGGCGAACAATCCAAACGAAAACTCGGCAATAACCGGGGAATTTTAGCGAACAGGAAAGTGCGATTGTGCCAGATTCGTCTTGCCTCCAAAACCCGGATCACCAAAATCAGGACACCACACCGAAACAGCGGGACCACGATGAGCCAGGAAATCGAAAACGACGAACAGGATGCCGAAGCACCTCCGGTCCTTTCGCCGACTCGCGAAAAGATCCACGAGATCATCTTTGAGGCCGACACGTTCTGGGGCACGGTCTTTGACGTGGCCTTGCTGCTTGCGATTTTGGCAAGCCTAGTCATCGTTTGCTGGCAGTCGGTAGAAGGGTTTGGATTTGACAAAAACACCAACACGTTTCAGAGCCAAGCCGCAAAGAACCTTTACTGGATCAGTTGGGGATTTACCATTCTGTTTACAATCGAGTACTTGCTGCGACTCTACTGCGTCAGGCGGCCGACTCGATACGCCACAAGTTTTTGGGGACTGATCGACCTGTTTTCATTTCTCCCCGACTACCTGTTGATCGTTTCAGGAACTGGCCGGTCATTCAGCGTGCTTCGAAGCCTCAGGCTTCTGCGTGTGTTCCGTATACTCAGGCTTAGCTGGTTTCAGGACGAAGCCGAAGAGCTTGGTTCTGCGATCTGGCGTTCACGCGCAAAGATCGTCGTGTTCCTGTTCGCCGTGATGGTCATCGTGACCATGGCCGGCACTTTGATGTATGAAGTCGAAAAATACGGGGATGACTCATTATTCAAAAACATCCCGGAAGGAATCTATTGGGCGATCGTCACGATGACGACCGTTGGCTTCGGTGACATTGTTCCAAGAACTACTGCCGGAAAGTTCCTGTCGGCTTTCGTGATTCTACTGGGCTACAGCCTGATCATTGTGCCAACGGGTTTCGTATCGGCGGAGATTATTGACTCAAAGAAGCGCAAGAAAAACATCGTTGCACGTTCGTGCTCCTCATGCGTCACCGAAGGCCACGACGAAGACGCGCTGTATTGCAAGTACTGTGGCGAAAAGATGTAGCCACATCGCCAATCAAATCCCCGGTAACGCCGCGTCGAGTGACCCGACACATCACGCGTACCGCTTGCTTACCAAGCCGCAACGGCCCAACCAAATCGTCACCTTGGCGCGAAACTCAACTGACCCGCGTCAGCTTGGTCACGCGACCGGTACTCACCCATTCGGCAACGAACAAATTGCCTTCCAGATCAAAGCAGGCATCGTGGGGGTGCACGAACTGGCCGTCTTTCCATTGCTTCGGCTTTGTCCGCAGCTTGTCGATCTGGCCAAGCCGTTCCTGACCATCGTCCAACCTGGCCACGATTTCGTCTTTCTCGTTCAAAATCGTCAGCCGTGCCTTGAGCTCCGGAATCACCATCAGATTCTTGTAGGTATCGACATTGGCCGGCAACAAATAGTCCTTCTTGGTCTCGACGTGCGTCCCGTCAAGCTTAAGTACCTGGACAGTGTTCACGCTACGGTCGGTAACGTAGAGATGCTGTTCGCGGCCCGGGCGATCGTCGACCCACAAACCATGACAAAGTTTGAACTTCCCATTTCCTTTACCCGCACCACCAAAGCAACGTTTCCAGTTGCCGTCTTTGTCGTACTCGTGAATGAAATACGATCCATAGCCATCAGCCAACAGAAATCCTCCATCATCCAGAAACGCAAAGTTCGTCGGCAGAAAGCCCTTGCGATTCCAACTCGATTTCGTCGATACGTCTTCGCCTTCCTTGTACACCCCGGATTCCATCGGAGCCTTCTGGTACCAGACGATGTCGCCCGTCAACGTCATCTTGGCGATGGCTTTGACGCCCTGATAGGCCGCCACATAAAGCATTTCTTCGGAACCTTCTTTGCGGATCTCGATGCCGTGCCCACCTCCCTGGAACTGCGAACCGAACGCACGCAGGAATTTGCCTGTGGGGTCAAACACAAAAATGGAAGGGTGGTCTTTGCGTTTCGATTTACCTTCGTGAATCACGTACAGATTGTTTTTCGAATCGACGCAGACATTGTGCGTCGTCTGCCATTTGAATCTTTTCGGTAACTGGCAAAACGTGTGATCGACTTTGTACCGGTAGTCGCCTGTTCCGATGATGACCTGCTCGTTGTCCTGCGCTCGTTTTCGCGTGCTGGTCCGAATCGCCGGCGCTGCCGCTGCGACCGACGAAGCCCCCACGGCCAGTGAAGCACTGCACGCTGCGACAAAACTTCGACGTGAAACAAACGAATGGGATTTACTTTGTCGCTGTGAATTGTCTTTCATGTTCATCCTTCGAAATGATCTACCAAGCTGTCTTTTTTGTGCTTGCGGAAAAATAGCAGTGCATATCTTAACCAACTTTTTGCAAACAATTTCACCACAGACTGTCGATTGCCGGCATTCTGCAAAGCGGAAAAGGAACTTCAGGGTTAGAATATGCGGGTGAAGTCTTCAGCGGCGGTTGTCCGATCAAAGAAAAAGCAGACTCACCTGTCGAATCCCACGGGACCATTGATGACAAGGTTATCTTTTGTTGCATCGCTTTTGGCGACCTCTCTGGCCGCACTTCTTGCACTGACAGGCACCGCTTCTGGGCAACAGCCACCCTCAAGCCCCGTCCTTGAACAACTCCAGAAAGTCCAAAATCAGATCCGTGCAGTGGCCGACAAAAACATGGCTGCCTGCGTCGCGGTCGACGATGGCGTCGGAATGGGCAGCGGTGTCATCATCAGCAAAGAGGGTTACGTGCTGACCGCCGGACACGTGATGGTTGGCCAAAACGAGTACCGGGTTCTGCTTCCCGACGGAAGAACCGCAAACGCGACTCCCCTGGGTCGCAATCTGAACATCGACGCGGGCCTGATCAAGATCACCGACCCCGGACCGTGGCCCTTTGTCAAAATCGGAAAATCGGCATCCATCGATGATGGAGGCTGGGTCGTTTCGCTGGGCCACTCGGGAGGTTTTGAACTGGGGCGGCGGCCACCGGTTCGATCCGGACGAATTCTCTCACGCAACAATCATCAGCTGGTCACCGATGCAGTGCTGATCGGCGGCGACTCCGGTGGACCACTGTTCGATCTGGATGGAAAACTGATCGCGATTCACAGCTCGATCGGAGATTCGGTTGCCGAAAACCGGCACGTCAAAATCGAGATCTTTGAACGCGATTTTAAAAGACTGCGTCGCGGCGAAACATGGGGACAACTTCCCGAACTTTCCGACAACGGCGGCGACCCCAAACCACCGCGGCTTGGAATTCGAATCGACAAAAGGACCGCCGAAGTGACGCAAGTCAAAGTCAATTCAGCGGCAGCGGACGTAGGAATTCAAAGCGGAGACGTTGTCCTCGAATTTGACGGAATCAAAATCGAAAACGGACAACAGTTGATCGACACGATCAAAACCCGGGTTACCGGCGATGTCGCCCGCATTAAAATTCGCAGGGGCGAACGAATTATGGAAATGGAAATTCGACTGCGATAGTTCAAGGAAGTAAAACAATGCCGTTCTTCAAAACATGTCATCTCTTGTCTGCTTGCCTGTGTTCACTGGCGATGTCCATGATGACAACTCCCTGTCACGCGCAGCTGCCGCGTGATGTTCAGGACATGTTCGAAGGCATGCTCGAAGACCTTGACGAAGACCTTCGCGACAAGTTCCAACAAGCCATCGACGACGAAACGACAACCGTCGAATTCACACCTGAAGAGTTTCTTCGATTCCGCGACGATCCCATCAATCCCTTCGAAGGGCTCGACAGAATCAAAGTCGACGAAAATGGTGGCAACATCGCTCTCAAGTTTGAACTGCCAAGCCTGAGGAACCGCAAGGTGGGGCCACTGGAGCGGCAATCCCCTGCCCTGCTGGACGCACTCAGCCAACAGGTCGCCAAAGTCGTGCCCTCAAGCGTCGCGATTATGTCCGGCAAACGCCAGATTGCACTCGGCACCGTCGTTGACGCCAGCGGACTGATCGCGACCAAACTCAGCGAAGTCAAAAAACGAAAGTATCTCAAGGTCGTCACCAGCGACGCGAGGGAATTCGACGCCGAGCTTGTGTATTGGAATGACCAGAACGACGTCGCCTTCCTCAATGTCGACAACGCACTGGAACCGATCGAGTGGAATCAAAAGAAGACTCAACCGGGCGCGTTTGTGCTTCTCCCAGCCCCCAACGGAAAACCGTTTTCGATCGGGACGTTCAGCGTCGGTGCCCGTTCAACGCGAACTGGCCAACAGGCCAAACTGGGAGTCGATCCAGACGAAGTCCCCGGCGGCATCAAGGTCACGCAAATCGAAAAAGGCGAACCGTCATGGAATGCCGGCCTGCGCGACGGTGACGTGATCACCGCAATTGACGGAACCGAAATCCGCACCGTTGCCGAACTGGTCAAAGCCATTCGGCTCAAAGGCCCCGGGCGGACCATCGCCATCAAATACCTGCGCGACGGCGTCAGCACCGACACCGAAGCAACCCTTGGCACGCTGGAAATCTCCGGCGTGCAAGCCCAGCGTTTCAAGATGATGAGCCGGTTGGGTGCGATCCCAAGCAAACGGTCCAGCAACTTTCCTCTGGTCTTCCAACACGACGCCCCGCTGTTTCCTGAACAGTGCGGTGGACCGGTTACCGATCTCGACGGCAATGTGATCGGCATCAACATCGCACGCGCCGGACGGGCCGCAACCTACGCTTTACCCCTGGAGCAGTTGCAGCATTTGGTCCAGCAGTACATCCGTCAATCAGTCGCCGATCGAAAAAGCCGACTCGCTCCTTCGGCCGCGCAATAACAGCACGTTTGATCAGGGCTGGATCAATCGCAGGCATGGCGAGCTTTTGCAGCTATTGCATCAATGCAGCTTGTGTGGCGAGTTCGATTTTCTTTTTCAGCCAATCGCACGCTTCGATGTAAAGGTACCCACCCATCGACTGTTGCGGCGATTTGATATACGCCCATCCACGCTGACCCGAATGAAGGCTCGTTCCGACGTCGGGACCGATCGGCAGTCGTGCCGTGAAACGGGGGTCCAACAACTCAAACCCTGATTCCTCGCCTGAGCCCGGATCTGAAACAGGCTTCACTTCCAACATCCCGCCCGCATGGGCACACAACGACGGGTACGATGTGGCCGTCGATGCCCGAGGATTGATCTGCGAGTCCATCAAATTCGAATCAAAGATCGGCATTCCCCGGATCATCACCCGCACCGTCTGCTCGCGATTCTCTTTGACCGACTCGAGGTCACGCTGGTCGATTAGAACGACGATTTCTTTGGTATCCTTGCGGGCCAGTGTCAAAACCGTGTCGCCTTTATCGACGAATCGGCCTTGCAGACTCTCAAGCTGCCGCTGGAATACAACCCCCGCGAAGGGCGCGTGAATTTCGAGAGCCCTGGCCTGTTCCCGTTTGTCTTTCAGCTGCCTGACAAGCCCGGCCAACGTTTCTTCTTCGGACCTGGCCAACCCTGACTCTCCGGTTTGCTGGTAGATGCGAACCTGAATTTTGGATTCATTGACTTTGCAATCCAGTGCCGTGACTTCGTCTTCCAAAGCCCTGTTCCGCAACCGGACCAGCAATTGGCCTGCCTCCACTGTCTGCCCCGAGGTGACATGAATCTCTTCGACGAAACCGGACGCTTCGGTTCTCACGATTGTTTCGTCTGCAAATTGGACAATCGCCGGGGCGGATTTGGTTGCCGGCCCGCGAAAGAATCCAAACAGCAACACAATCGCCGTTGCGATCACCGCCCCGCTGATCACGACCCGAATTCGATTGACCGGATGCCTTGCCGCCGCACCGAGCGTTTGCCTGTACTGCTGATAGAGCGGCATCAACACCCAAAAGACGCTGCCGATGATCGCAAAAAAGATCCCGAAGTTGGGAAACAGCACACTCGCTCCGATGGTCAAACTTACAGAAACCAGAATCTTCCAGACAAACGCCATCGATCCGTAAATGGCCGCCTGCCAGAATTCACCCGAAGGTATCAAATTCGGCGTCTTCGGCGTACCCAATACCAACGCCTTCAATCGATCACCCACCCACTTTGTTCCTTTGGGGTACAGGTTGGGAATCCCCAGCACGTCCGCAAGAATAAAGTAACCGTCGAATCGCATCAGCGGATTGGCGTTGAACAGAATCGTGGTCACGCTGGCCATAATGAACAGGTCAAACGCAAGGCTCGACACCATCGCGTCGCAGTGCTTCCAAACAAGAATCGCCACAAAAGAGACAAACAGTTCGACGTACATCCCCGCCGCACAGACCACGATCCGCTGCCAACGATTGGCAAACCGCCACATCGAAGTCACATTCACATACGGCATCGGCGTGAACAGCAGTATCAGCACGCCAGCCTCCGGCACCTCGCCGCCATACTTTCGGCACGCCACACCGTGGGCACCCTCGTGGACGACTTTCAGAATCAGCCAGAGAACGATCATCCAGACCCATCTTCCGCCCGAAAGGATCCCCGCCGACGCGGCGCCCATTTGATCCCATGACCCGTGGATCGTCTGCAATGCCAAGATTCCGATCACGCACCAGATCGCAAAAAAAGCCTTTGAAAATATCCATTTTGCGAAAGGCACCGACGCGTCCAGAACCTTCGTCGGGTTAAAAAGCTTTACCTTAAAGGACACCGGATTGAGCTTGCCGATCAGTTTTGCCTTTTCCGCGTTGGCGACCTGAGTGTTGATCCGTTTGGAACTGTCGCTGCCGACCACGTAAGCCAAATTGCCCTGAACAAGCCACTGTGTTACCCGAACGACAAAATCTTCTTCGACGTCACCCAACCGCTGCACGATCTCGTCGACACTCAGGGTTCCATCGAGCGTCGCTGCGACGGCGTATTCTCGTTCGCCAATCTGAAAAAACTTGTTGCGGACCGGATCTTCGACCAGCACAAAACTTGAACCCGCCTGGCAACGTGGCTCGAACTTGAGCTCCTTCCGCAGCTCAAGAACCGTGCCCAGCCACGCCTGCTTGGGATCGTTTTGGTTGTCAGGCAATCCGCCGCTCATCACCGCTGGAACTCCTGCTTTGGAATTTTCTACCATACCGTCCAGCAGCGCACGGTTTCCCACGCGTTGTGAAAAAGGTTCCAGCCCAAGGGACGCCAAAACGTCGATACCTTCGCCGAACCCTTCATGCCCGGCCGAATCGCGATGCCGGTATTCGAAAGATCGACTTCGGCCACAAAAACAGATTCGTCATTGATAATTTCTGCAACAGGATGGATCGCGCGAATCTGTCCGCTGAATGTCTGAAACGGGAACGCGTTGAGCTTGATGTCGACTTTGTTGTCGTCATCCACGTACTGGATCTCCGATTCGGGAATCGAAATTTCAGCCAACATCGCATTCGCAGGAGCCACCTCAAAAAGCGTTTGTCCCATTTCCATCGGTGCGCCTTCAGCTTTTTTCAGGTCGCCACTGATGATGATCCCGTCATAGGGACTGCGGATTTCGAGGCGGCCAAGCTGGTCGGCGAGCGACTGGATTCTGGAATCAAGCCCACGCATTTCGCTTCGCGCGATCTGCGACTGGGCGACTTCGCCTTGAGCCAACGCCGAATCGCCGCGCTTGCGTGCCGCATTGTATTCGGCTTGCAGGCCGGTCAATTCATGCCGAAGCTGACGGCCGTCCATCATCGCAATGACTTGGTCCTTGACGACGGCTTCGCCGGGGCTCACAAACGCCTCCTCAAGTGCACCTTGATACGGCGCGGCCACAAACCGTCGAATCGATGGCTGAATTTCGCACTCACAACCAACCCGATAGGGCATCGGTATCAGCAACAGCCCCACCGTCGCCGCGGCCACAAGCATCGCTGCACGAAACCATTTCTTGCCGGGGACCGCACTGACTCGCTCGCCAACAAATTCGGACATCGAAAGATTGGCACGCTGCACGACATGCAGATGCAATCCATTCAGGCTCGCGAACTGCTGAATTTGCGAAACCTGATGCTCTGACAAGGTCGCTTTGTCGCTTGCCACCAACAGGCTGCCGCACGCGCGGCCGTCGCGATCTCTGACCCCAACGCAAACGCAGGACGAAAAACGATTGGCCTTGCAGTACGCTTCCATCGCCAACGCGTCTGTTGGTTCTGGCCTTCGGTGTTCATCAAGGACCAACGGTTCGTCGCCGGCAATCGCCCGCGCCGCTGCCGCAGTGGTGATACGCGACGACTCGCTCCAGGGATCAAACTTTTCAACTTCCGAAACCGCGACCAGTTTTGCTTTGTCGATCGCTTTTCCTTCGCACCACACAACCTGGCTGACGGCAAGTAACTTGCGAAGCTGGTTGACAAGATTGTTGGCCGCCTCCTGACGCGACGACGACTGATTCATCGATGCAACAAGATTCAGAGAATCAGCCAACAGCTTTTGACTGGAAGCCGCCTGAACCAAGCCCCTTTTCTGCACCCACTGGCCGATGGCCTGCACCGCAATCGAGACCATCCATTGCTGCCGCAAGCCCGATTGAGTCTGGGACGAAAACACGCCCACCAACGCCATTTGCTGTTCCATTGCCGTCGGTTCCACCGAAGCCCCGACAATCGAATGATTGGGCTCCATCGCAAGACTGCAAACGGTACTCGCGCGTTTGGCCGTATTCAAAACGTCGATCAAACGTTCACCCGCAATATCGCTGACCGCACTGGAGTTTTCATCGGAAACCGCGTGAAGCTGCCACGGCGCGTCGCTGGAATCCCGCTGCGCAAACCACAACGCCAAGCACTGCGTGTTTTGACAGACCACGACCGCCATCTTGCGCACCAAATCGTTGATCGATTCGGAAGTATCAAGAGCCTCCCGCACGTTCCCAAGAATCGGATTTCTGAAAACAGAATCGTCGCGGGTCGAATCGACCGAATCCGCGGGCGACGCTTCACCGGGGCTGAGATGATTGATCGATGTTTGTGAATGTTCCGTCATTAATCTCTCTGCAACCGGAAGCCATTCCGGTTGCCGCACTTTCGATGGCTGCCAATTCCTAGATGTTCAATGTGCAGATTTCACCTGCACGAATTCTCAGTTCTGCATTTTGGAAAACAAGCTTCACTTCGACGGTCTGGCTTTGCGCGTCAGTGCTGACGCCCATCGAGTGGACCACCGCAGTGACGGTGTCACCATTTTCAAAAGTCAAATCAAATTCTTTACCAACCTTTAATTCTCCAGCCTGCGATACCGGAATCGCAAACGTGGACAGCAAACGATCGATCTGCACGACCGTCACGACTTCCGGACGGACCGGAGAAAGGAACTCACCTTCGCGGCGATGAATCTCGGAGACGACACCATCAAATGGACTTCGCACGTAGCGGCGTTCAAGTTGAATGACGGCTCTCTGTTTTTCAATCTCTCTGACGGCAGCTTCTTCGCGAGCCGCATCGTATTTCGCCTGGGCGATCGAAAGTTCCATCTCTGAGCGGATGACTTCACTCTCACTGGCGTGGCCCCGGTCGCGCATGGTCGCCAGCCGGCTTGTGATCATCTGCCGTTTTTCAAAACTTCGCTTTGCGGCCTCCAATTGACTTTGTGCTGACGCCAACTGATTGGCAATTTCCAACTGGACTTTCTGAAGTCGATCGTCCAATCGGGCAATGATCGAACCGGCGGATACCGAATCGCCTTCTTCAACTTCCAATGATGCAATCGCACCGGCTTCATCGCTCGAAAGGTCGATACTACGAAACGGCTCTGTAAATCCTTCGATTTGCGCCGACGCTGTTGATGAGCCGGGCAAAAATAAAGACACCACTGCCAGCAATACCACTGGAAGCATTCGTGAGGAATAGTTGGCTGTTGTCATTGGACTTGAGTCCGGGTTGGTCGAGTCTGGAGCAGCAAAACACTGAAAAAGGTTAGCTCACCGCTGCGTCAGCCATTGCCGATCCGGGTAAATTTGCACAATGGAGCCCAAACCCGACGATACACCCCCGACCATCTCTACAATCCCGATATGACGAATGAATCAGAGATATCGGAATCTGCCGACATTATCGTTTATGAGCAGCGCGGGCTGATCGTCTGCAACAAGCCCGGCGGACTGCTGACTCAGGCCCCGCCTGGCATCGACAGCCTCGAAACGCGACTCAAGAACTTTCTCCGCGCCCGCGACAACCTTGGTGCGAAGTTTTATCTGACGCCCATCCACAGGCTTGACCGACCCGTCACCGGATTGGTGGCGTTTGCCAGAAACGTCCGCGCCGCCAAACGCGTTTCAGCCCAGTTCCAACAACGCACCGTGCAGAAATCCTACATCGCGATGGTCGAAGGCAGCCTTCCTGATGCCAGCGGAACCCTCGAAGATTTTATGCGGAAGATCCCCGACCAGGCGAAATCCGAGATCGCCCAACAGCACCAACCTAACGCAAAGCATGCCCAGTTGGAGTACAACGTCCTCGACAGTCACGCGACGCATACCCGTGTTGAAATCAGGCTTATCACCGGTCGCACCCATCAGATACGGCTTCAGTTCAGCAGTCGCGGCCACGCGATTTTGGGCGACGAACTCTACGGCGCGTCGCAGACGTTTGGCCCCAAAGTGATCGACTTGCGAAAACGGCAGATCGCGTTGCACTCGTGGAAGCTCAAGCTCCGCCACCCGATCGACGACCAGGACGTCGACCTTCAACTTCCGCCGCCGGCGACATGGACTGTTGCCAATGACGGCACTTGAAATTCACAAGCGCAACCCTCCCCGGCGGTGAACCGCCGACCCTCCCAAATGGGAGGGTGATCAAAATAGGCACAGCCGCGAAGCGGCGACAGGAACTGAGCATAGGGCGAGGAATGAATCCAAACAGCATCCGCACACTGCCGCACACTGCCGCACACTGCCGCTACTCAGCACAAATAAAGCACTAATAATCAACCAGAGTAAAAATCGGATACGGCTTCAACTTGTCGGCGCCATTGAGAAACGACAGATTGATCAGGAACAGGCAACCGCAAACCTTTGCGTCGCAGTCTTCGATCATTCGACAACAAGCCTGAACCGTTCCGCCGGTGGCCAACAAATCGTCAACCACCAGAACGTTTTGTCCCGGCAAAATCCCATCGACATGCATCTCCAGAGTGTCGGTGCCGTACTCCAATTCGTAGCTGTACGAACGTTTTTTGTACGGCAACTTTCCGGGCTTGCGAATCGGCACCATGCCCTTGCCAAGCTTCAGCGCCAGCGGCGCCGCGAACAGAAATCCGCGTGCTTCGGCCGCTGCGATCACATCGATTTCCAAATCCGCGACGATCCGGGCCATCTCATCGATCGCATTTTCGAACGCGGCGGGATTCAGCAATAACGGAGTAATATCCTTGAACTGAATCCCGGGTTTTGGAAAATCAGGAATCGTTCGGATGAAGTCAGTCAGACTTTCACTGGCGTCAGTCGGCATCGGTGGCAAGCTCCATGAATTGAATGCAAGCCCGGATTATAGCGACGATGATTTGTGCGCAAAGTTATCTCGGCATGGCGGCAGGAGCAACAGGCTGCTGCGCTGTCGAAGCCGCGGCCTTGCTGGCTGGCTCCTTGGGCAACTCAAAGAAACTTGCAAACTTGCCTGCAACCTTTTCGGCTTTGACCTGTCGGCAAGCCGTGTCCGAGCAAACCTGGCCGGTAAGGGTGACTTCGGCCGAGAGCTTGGAAAGGTCCATGCCGGGTCGCACTTCGATCGGAGCAAAAAACTGCACGACGCCTTTGTGCTTTTCAATGCGACGCTGAAAGATGGGATCTTTCTCAATCACAAGCGGCTTTTTGTCAGCCGCAAACGCACCCAACACGTTGATGTCCTTCGATGGCGAAACGACGATCTGCGTGGGAGCCGGGGAGCCCTTGGGGTTGAGCGAGTAAAGGTGATGGCCCTTGGCGAGGTCGACTTGCAACACGAGGTAGCCTTTGTTGGCTCCTTTTTCCAGGTGGACGCGAACCGATGGCTTATAAGGCAACATTTCCTTTGCGTCCATCGCGCCCTTCATGCCGCCCTGCATCGCACCCTGTTGCGCCGAAGAAGACGTTGCAGACCCGCGCGCCATTCCCTTGTCTGCCGGAGCTTGAACCTGGGCGACGGTCCTGTCGGTTGACACCAAAAACACGACGCCCAATGCCAGCAAAGCCAAACCACTGATACCGGTTGAACTCTTCATTTTCATCCTTGAACTGAATCCGTCGCCAGACTCCTTTCTGGCATCGCGGGGACAGTAGCAAGAACCTCAATATCCGTCCAAGGCAATCGAGCAGCTTTTAACCGGGACAAACCTGTGACTGCTTTTTCGCACGCTCACCGCCGCCACACGACAAGATTCAACAACGCCAGCTAGTCAATCTGTACGATTCGCCACTTTCCATTTGCAAATCGCCAGACCAATAACACACTGCGAATCCAAAGATCAGCAACCATCGCATACCAAGCCCCGATCACGCCCCAGCCCAGTAATTTTACGTCTGCCAGGCCAATAAACCCAAGGTCTTCCAGGGAAAGCACCGCCGCTAGCGGAACCCGAACCAGCACAAACCCAAACATCGTTAGCAGAAACAGCCACAGCGTGTCGCCCGCTCCCCGGAAAGCGCCGCCACCCAGGATCATCACAATCGCCAACGCTGGCATCGCAAAAGACACCAGCCGCAGCAGGCGTGCCGTCAGCCTTGTCGTCGCATCGTCTCTGGTGCCGGTGAAAAACGACGCAACGGAATCTCCGCACAACCAAAACGCCGCGCCGCTGACACACATAATCGTCATCCCCACCAGCAAACAGCTCAACGTTCCTCGCGTGGATCTTTCGGGCATCCCGGCACCAAGGAACTGCCCCGCCATCGTTGCCGCCGCAGCCTGAAACGCCGCACCCGGCAACCACGCACAGGCTTCAATCTGAACCGCCAAACCATGCGCCGCAGCAGAGTTCTTTCCGAGGCTGTTGACGATCGCAAGGAACAGCAACTGACAACCAATCAAAGCCCCCATCTCGAAACCGCCAGGCAATCCGATCCGTACCAACTCCCGAATCTCGGCGCGGTTGGGCGACAACTGTCCGGCCGTTAACCTTAACCCCGCCCTCCCTTTAAGCATCACGCAGGCCAGCAACAGCCCGCCCACGGTGTAACCACAAGCCGTCCCCATCGCGATGCCTTTCCAGCCGACCGCTTCCACCGGCCCCCATCCGGTCACCAACATGGTGCTCACCACGATGTTGACCAGCACCACAACGCCTTTGACCAGAAACCCGCTCACCATGTCGCCGGCGCCCTTCAAGCACGCCGCCGAGATCTGTGAAACGGCAAGCAAAGGAATCGTCACCGCGACAACTTCGAGGTACTCCACGGCAAACCGATGGGCTTCTCCCTTCAACTGCATCAGTGACAAAAACTCGGAACCGAAACAGACAAGCGCCGCGGTCAGCACGATCGCCAATCCCGTCCCGATCAGGAACGCCTGATTCGCTCCCAAAGAAGCCCTCTCGATTTCGCCTTTTCCGACCCGCCTAGCGATGATCGCCGTGGCCCCGATTGCGACAGTGGCAAACAGACACGGAATCAACCACATCACGTAAGCCATCGTTCCCATCGCTGCTTTGGTGGCATCGCCGTAATGCTGAAAATACCGACCCGCCAGCCACCAATCGGTCCACGTGACCGCCAGAACCAACATTTCTTCGGCCAATGAAGGCAAAGCCAATCGCAGCATCGGGCGAATGTGCCCTTTGGAATCGACGATGGAGAATGACTTCATCCAAGCCCCAATGAGAAAATCACAGCCAAAGGAACCCGATACCGGTGAAAAAAGTCAAACTTATGTGAAAAACCATGCAATTTGCCAAAGCTTTCCTTGCACCCACTGGACCGCGTGCCGGGGCAGTGTAGCCTCTTAGCCAGACGGATGGATTTCGCCGGGCGGTTGACCCAACCGGCTGGCGAATCACAACGAGTTGTCCCTTCCATCTGTTTAACTCGTTAATTCACTTCAGGATGAAGATTCTTTGCCGCACACGTTGTCGAAGTTTTCGATTTGCTGCGTTCGAGAGTTCAGACTGAATTCACAAGTCGATAATCACGGTTTGATATGCTCGCCAAATTCAGTTGCTTTGCAACGCTGATTACGCTTTGTTTTTTCATTTTTGCATCGGCACAGGCCACCGCCCAAACCGAAGTCCTCTCGCCGGACGATCTGATTCGGATGGCGACACAAGCCGCCGATAAAGGTTCGTTTTCCGAATCTTTGGACCTCGCGAGACAAGCCCGCTCAAGCTCCGGTGGCGACCTCGCGTTTGACGTCCGATACATCTCGGCCAACGTCGACATGGCCGCCAAAGCCGATGCCCGACACAGCGTCTCGCTACTCAACGAAGCCATCAAGGCTGCCAACAATCTCGAAAAATCAAAATACTGCGACGGCAAAGGCAACCCCGAAATCGCCTGGCATTACATGCTTGTCATGGGCAAGCTTGGAAACGCGATCGAAGCCAAGCACCAGCGAATCGCTTCACAAATTTTTCTCGCTCAATACAAAGTCGCCAACAACCTGAAAACCAACCCGGCCTATCCCCAAGAATCCCTCGCACTGATTGGCAATCACATGATCGGCGGTGCCAAAGCATGGGCCATCAAAAAAGACGAAGCAAAAACGCTGACCGCACTACAAACCGCCATCGATGGCGGTTTTGATGACTTCGAGTCGATCCTCGAATCGGAAACGTTTGAAAAACTGGGTTCCGAAAAAGTCAACGCTTCGATTGCCAAAAACTTTGCCAACTACAAAACCCGTCTCGCGAAATGGGCTCGTGATTCGGTCGCCGGTTTTAATTCGTTCAACTACCGCTACGAAGTCGATTCTGTTCACGGCGGCCAAATTAACAACGCAGACCTCCGCGGCAAGATCGTTGTTTTGGATCTGTGGGCGACATGGTGCCAGCCATGCATCGAGGCAATTCCGCACATCGAAAAACTGCACGGGAAAATGGCTTCCATTGCCAACGTCGAAATCCTTGGCGTATCGATGGACGATCCCGATGCACCCCATGAAGTTTTCGGAAAAGTTCGCAGGTTTGTCGATGACCGAAATATCGAATACGAGGTCGCGATGGGAACTCGTTCGATGATGAACCAGCTTAACCCTGATCAAAAGCTACCTTCGGTTCTGTTCATCGATGCAAACGGCAAAGTCCGCTACATCGCTCAAGGGCCACACAACTTCTTTCAGTTGTCTGCCCTGACCAATGAGCTGATTCGTCTCCAAGACTCGGCGGCCACCAATTTCCAGCACTCGGAAATTCGCTAGTGCACCGAGACAGCCTGTAATTACCCCGGATTACCGTTGGCAACGACGCAGTTCGTCTCTCCAAGGCCCATTTTCAACGCCTCCCAGAGGCGTGCTACACTGACAATTACGCCACACGCGACCGATTGCCTCACGTTACGATGGCCATCACGTCACGATGGCCATCAACGCGCGATACCCCTGCGATGGCAGCCCGACGTGTCAGCGAAAAATTTCGCAAATCAACTTCGGATTCGTAACGAAACCCGACGACAATTTCGCCAAGCAATTGGTGGCTTCATCGCAAAACCGTGATTCCGCCTGCAATCAGTGGCTCGATTCACCATCCGAGCCCGCAACCGCCAACATCGGACTCTTCCTGGCGAATTGATAGCACGACGCCAATTTTCCGTTCGCGCCCCATCCTGATTCCTGTACTTTGGTTTTTTATTCAAAGTGCTGGCTAAAAGTCCTATGCGCGATCCGTTCCGACCCAACTCCGACCGACAGCTTGTCCGCGAAGCCCAAATCGGGTTCATGGTCATCTGTTCGCTCACCGCGCTGTTGATCTACGTCGCCTGGTTCCGACTCAGCGGTCGCTTCGATCGTGTGCCCGACGCGATGCTCAAAGCACCGGTCGCCAAACACGTCACTCCGGAATCTCTGAAAGCCCCTGCCCCTTCTCCTTTACCCCAGCCTTATGCGCCAGCGGTCGAATCGATCGTGTCGGCCAATCCAAAAACCGCCCCCACACTAAACCGGGATATTGGACTCGTCTCTGGCAAGTCAACACAGGCGCCCCCTGCCACACAGACGCCGATCGCATCGCGAATCGGATCGGCATTCAACCCGGCCCCACCATTGAAACTTGCCAAAACAGTGAAAGCCCAAGCAGGCACATTCAAACCCAATCAATTCGCCTCGCCACTGAAAGACTCCTTTGTGCCCTGCCCTGACACAAAACCGGGGGCAAAAGAATTCATGACGCCATCGGCAAAGAAACCGTCAGCAAAGAAACCGCCAGCAAAGAAACCGTCCGAAAATAGACCGTCAGCGAAACAACCGAAAAAACAGTTCTCTCTACCAAACGTACGCAAACCGACAGCCTTTACGCCAATCCCCGCTCCGGCACCGGGGCTCAACGCACCTCCCACCCAAGCTCCACCGCTGGCCACCAAAAGCAACTCCAGCTTTCAACCCACTTCAACTGCTTCACCTGCCCCGCCCGCTTTTCCCAAAGCTTCCAACAACAGCAGCCCTCCCCTCGACCGACCAACTCCCATCGCTGATGACGATTTCCTGCTGCCGATGGATCAGCCTACCGCCCTGCCGAAACTCAACCCACCTCTCCAGTTGAAATCCACCCGCGCACCCAAAGCCAACACCGCCCCCGAACAAAAGCCAACCGGGGGCAAGGCCATCGCTGTCAAGCATGTGAGTTTCGAAACGGAATCTCCCACCGCGACCGCAGCCTCAAAAGATACAACTCACACTGTCATTGACGGCGACAATTTTTGGTCGATCGCACAAAAGCACTACAACGACGGACGTTACTTCCATGCCCTATACGAATTCAATCGCCACGCCGTGGACGACTATGAAAATCTGCAACCGGGCACGATTCTTCAACTACCTGCGATCGAAAACCTCCGCAGCCGATTCCCAAAACTTTGCCCTGCGATTGAATCAGACATTCAGTCAGAAGTCGAACAACCGACCGTGACCCCAGAAGCGCGCGTCCGCGATCTAAAAACCACGGGTATAAAACTTCAGACTTACGACACCGTCGCCGGCGACACCCTGTACGATATCGCCCGTCAAAAGCTTGGTCAGGCTTCGCGGTACGTCGATATTCTCAACCTGAACAAAAGGCGACTGCAACCTGGAATCGACCAGCTTTCGCCACTCCCCGAAGGCGTCCAACTCTTCCTTCCCACCGTTCAATGACCCACTCGATCTCGACTATCGTTTCGGGCGGCCAAACCGGCGTCGACCGTGCCGCACTTGATGCCGCGATCTTTCTTGAGATTCCCCACGGCGGTTGGTGTCCAAAAGGCCGACGCAGCGAAGACGGCCGCATCCCGGCAACGTATCAACTCAAAGAAACTGACAGCCGCAACTACACCGTCCGCACCGAACGCAATGTGATCGATTCCGACGCCACTCTGATCCTCTACGAACAGGTTCTCTCTCGCGGCACCGAACTCACAGCCAAACTCGCTCGCAAACACAAACGACCCTGCCTTTGCCTGGACCTGACCAGTTTTTTGGACTGGGAACCGGAAGAAATTCAACAAACCATCGACACCGCCAAGCAGTGGATTGTCGAACACGCCATCGCTGTCCTCAACATCGCCGGACCACGCGACTCCACTTCACCAGGATTCCAACAAGTCGCCGAATCCTTCCTCGTCCAACTTCTCAAAACATAGCCCACAGGTGTTGCTTTACCACCAGCGAGCTGCCGTTACCCACGGCTGCCCCAATTGGGACGCGGAGCTTCGAACTTCATTCGTTTCCCTGATTCGGGATGATCGAATTCGAGTTTCCAAGCATGGAGGCACATCGGAGGATCGGACACGGCAAGGGTCTGGGTGGTTTTGCGTTCTTCGGCCAGGCCGTATGCCGGATCGCCGACGATGGGAAAGCCCAAATGCGACAGGTGAATTCTGATTTGGTTGGTGCGTCCGGTCTTTGGATAGCAGGCCAGTAAGCTTTGACCCGAGTCCAGGCTGAGATTCTCTTCGCCAGCGTCCTGGTCGAGGACTTCGAATTCTGTCAACGCGGCGTCACCAGCGGGATCGACCAATCGAGTACCAGCACGCTCGGGCTGACGGCCGATTGATGCGTCGCAATGAAATTGTTTTTCGCCGGGCGTGCGGTGTATTTTGGCAAGGTAGGTTTTGGTGACTTTGCCGTCGCGGAATTGCGGCAGCAGCGCGTTGGCGACCGATCGCTTTTTAGCATAAACAACAACGCCGGTTGTGTTGGCGTCCAGGCGATGCACGATGCGCGGTTGGCAGTCGCAATAAACAAGACCCAAAAACCAGTTGAGCGTGTTGCGGTTGAAGCGACCCCCGGCGTGCATCGGAAGGGGTGCGGGTTTGTTCAGCACCAACAGGAAGTCGTCCTCAAAGAGAAAGCCAACGTCTCTGGCAACATCCGGTTCGGTGGTTTGCGGAAGCAGATGCTCGATGCGGTAGCCGGATCGAACAATCGCGTCCGCCGTGATCGGTTGGTCTTTGTAGCGAATCAGGCCTTTTTCGAATTCGCTTTCCCAGTAGCCTGCTTCGACATGACAGTGCATCTGCTCGAACATCTCGAGACAGGTTTGGTTGTCGTGACGCAGCGGTACGTTGATGGGGCGAACGTTGTTATAGGGCTCGCTGCCGGGCAAGGTCGATGTTGCCTGATGCAGCGCCGTGGATCGTTGTGACAGAATCTGGTTCAGTCTTTCGTCTTCTTCACGGTAGCAATGCGGACAAGCGTGTGGCGGGTCGTACAGCTGGGATTGTTGGTCCTGTTCGGTGATGACGGCTTGGCAAGCGTAGCATTGGGTCGTGCCGGTTTCGTTGAGTTGCGGATCGACCGCGACGCGTTGATCGAACACAAAACATTCCCCATCGTAGTGCGCGCCGCCGACTTCTTCGAAGTAGCGAAGGATCCCGCCGTCGAGTTGGTAGACTTCTTCGAAGCCCCGTTGTTGCATCAGAGGGCCGGCTTTTTCGCAGCGGATGCCGCCGGTGCAAAACATCACAACGGGTTTTTTCTTGACCGCATCGTCCAGCTTTTTTGTCGCCGCAGGAAATTCGCGAAAGTGATCGATGTCTAGGTCGATCGCGTCGTCAAAGGTTCCAATTTCGATTTCGTAATCGTTGCGGACGTCCAGCAGCGTAAGTTCTTTGCCTTCATCGAGCCACTGCTTGAGTTGCTGGGCCGAGATTTTGGGGCTGGTTTTTGTGGAGGGTTGAATTTCTTCCACGCCCATGGAAATAATTTCCTTTTTCAAGCGAATAAGCATCCGGTTGAAGGGCTGATAGTCGCTGAAGCTTTTCTTGACCGGCAAGCTGTCGAACCTGGCGTCACTCTGGATCAATTCCAGCAGTGAATCGATTTTGGATTCGGCTCCGGCAAGGAACATGTTGATGCCTTCGGAGGAAAGCAAAATGGTTCCTTTGAGTCCTTTGGATTTGCAGACCGGTAGCCAAGCGGCCTTGAGTTCGGCAATGTTGTCCACCGGGACAAACTTGTAAGCGGAGATGTTGCAGAATTTTTCGGAGTGGTTTGAGTCAGTCACGGATTCTGCTGGCTTTGTGCTCATTTCGTTCTGTCGGGGGAAGCAATCAATATGGCGAATGAAAGTCGCCATGGTTAACATGGCGATTTGTGAAATCACGACCGTTTCGAGGGATTCTGGTTCGATGAGTCGGAGTTCAACCGACGCTCGTCGTCGTGATCAACTCAGGTTTAGTATAGAAATCCTCGTGTTTACGAGAACCCGCTTTCCAGCGGATACCTTCGTGGTGGGAGTCATGCATGTCAGATAAATTTAATCCTTTTGCTGCCTGGTTGGGCATGGACGAGGAAAACTATCTGCCAAACCATTTTCAGCTTTTTGGTGTCAAGTCGGTGTCCGAGGATCCGATCGGGTTCCGCAAGAAGGTTCATACACGAGCCAAATCCATGCTGGCCATACTCGAAGGGATGAGCGAACAGGAGATTGGTGATCGTGCGAAACTGCACGTTCGGATCCGCAAGCATGTTGTCAAAGCTCACGCGACGCTGATGGATGACAAGCTGCGAGCGGCTTACTTGAAGCAGCTTCGTGAAAAGGCGAGAGAGGGAAAGGCCAGCCAGCCGCTGGCGACGCCGTCACCGCAAAAGCCCCTCAAGCCGACGGCAGTGAAGCCATCCATGCCAGTAGCAATGAAGGCGCCGGCGGCAGAAGCTGAAGCCGCTGCCCCTGCGGTGCCGATGGCGATCCCGCTGAAAAACGTGGCGACGCCTGCTGCCCCCGCGGCAGGCTCTGGGAGTGACGAGCCGGACTTTTCCGGCCTGGCCAGCGAACGGATCAGCATCAGGCCAAGGCGGATCAAGCGAAAGCAGTCCCGGTTGATCCCGGTGTTTTGCGTCGTGATGGCCGTGTTCGGTACCGCAATTCTTGTCTACCTGTTGACGAATTTTCCCACCAGACTGAATGAGTTTTTGGATGGCAAAGATTCACAACCCCAACCGACTGCTACGAACGATTCTGAAACGGGGATCGCTGACAAGGGCGCCGACGGGTTAAGGAAATCGGTGGAATCGGCGGTGAACTCGCGCGATTCGGTTCCGGAGCTGAAAGATCCCGGCAACATCAAAGTGAACATGGACGGTGTGGGTTCAGGGAACAGTGAGGCGTCCAGTTCGGATTCGGATTCGGATTCGGGATCGGGATCGGATTCCAATTCGCAACCCAAGCCCAACGCTGGTTCAGATACCAAACCCGCTGCGGCGGCTGAACCGGAATCGCCTGCCGCAGTCACTCTCACAGGGCCGCAGCTTCATTCGGTTCGTTACAGCCTCAAGCGGGCGCATCGGGCGATGCGGCGTGGAAGACTTGCACACGCCCAAAGGATGCTAATCGCGGCGGAAAGCCAAATCGGCGGTGCCCTGCAAGGCGAGCAATCCGTGTTGCAAAAGCGTTTGGACGACAGCCGCAAGTTTCTTGAGCTGGTCAGGGGTTTTTGGAAACAGGTCAAAAGCAGTTCTCGCAAAATTACCGTGGGCGAAGTGCAGTTGGACTCCGGAAGGATCATTGGTTTTGTTGAGGGACGCGAACAGGACGTGGTGCTTCGTTTTGGTGAAAACGTAGAGATTCCATACCAGTCACTTCGCCCTGCCCTCGCGATCAAGCTTGCCGAAATGAATGCCATCAAAAATGTTTCCGACTGGCGTCTGCAAAAGTCAGCGTTTCAATATTTGCATTCCCAAGGAGCCGCTGAATCGCTCCAGGAAGAAATTGAAACTCAAATTGGTTTGTCGGAGGCCGATGGCTACGACGTGTCCGCGATTCGCGGTTACATGGATCAACAATGGCTAAAATTGATTCCTGTCCCAGAGCGAACGGCTTCGGATTCTTCGATTTTGGCCGAGCTTGGCGAGAAGCTAACGGCTCAACGATACAAGCAGGTTGCGAAAGTAAGTCCAAGTGATGCAAGAAAGTTCGCGACTGCGTTTTCAACGGCCAGTTACGACGACCCCTTGATGCGAATCGCGGCGATCCGTGAAACGGTGCGACTGAGCTATCGGGCTCAGGATGCGTTCGCGATGCTTGATGCTGTCGACGAGCTGAAACGATGGACACAGATCGATGCGGCAGAAATGAAGCATGACGGGTTCATGAGAATCGGCCGTGCGGGAATGGATCGCGATACCGGTCGTGTCTATGGTGAGGCCTTTCTGGAGTTCCTCAAGTCCGCAGATGCCAGCGAGTTGGTGCCCAAAAAACGCGACCGTCTGCGTGAGAATGTGATCGCTGGCGTGAAAGAAATGGGACTGGTCGATGTTCGTCGGTTGATCGACCAAACGGTGGAATAAATCGTTCGTCGCATCCATCGTGGGTAAAAGAGAAATGTTGGCAGGCAGAGGGTATCGTGTAGACCGTCGCCATCGACAATCAATGGAGCGAAATTCGTCAGAACACCTTTTGTATCTGGCAAAGAATTCTGCCGAATCCCACTGCGGCTTTTAGGTCGCGCGATAAACTGGGTGAATGACTGAAGTTTTGATGTGATTGACCGATGCTTCATTTTTCCTCACGCATTATTGAGAGCTGTCATGAAAAAAGTCTGTGTAATGCTGTGCCTGCTTTTGGCCTTGTTGGCCAACATTTCTGCAGATGCCCAACTGACAAAATCTGACATCTATCAACTGGATGTGCTTTCGTCAAAACAGAACGCTGCCAGCGATATGGTTGTTTCGTTGTTCTTCAACCAATTGGGGCAAGATGAGCTTGAGCGACTTACTTACCTGGAGAGAACCGAAGGCCTTGATGTCGAATCACAGTTCCGCAAGGTTGCCCTAGAACGGGCGTTAGCGGACATCCTTGAATTTCAAACCACGGCTTCGAGAGGCGGCGATTCATTGCAGGACGTGTTTGCCAACGCTGACGTTTCAGAAGCAGTTTTTCATGCGCTGGGCGAAGAAACTGCTGTCAGGCTGGTTTATGAGCGAATGGGCAAAAGCATCAAAAGCCTGGCTACTGCATCAGCGAATGCGTCTTCTCCTGCACTAGCTCTCGATACCGATGTCATTGCTCAAATCCTCAAGTTGTCCAAACAGCAGCAAGAAGATTTCGAGAAACTCACTGAGCAACAAAAGAAAGATACGAGAACCGCCGCAAGGCCTGATTTGACTCGCTTGGAAACGTTGCTTCAACGGCACTGGCGTGCTCTGTTGGCAACTCTGTCAACAGAACAACAAAAGTCGGCAGTTGAACTGCCAGGCGAACCGGTGCAGTGGTTCGCGAGCGATGGCAGTCAGCCCTATCGACGCATAACCTCGTCGGTCAATACCGAAGTAATGAACTTTGGAGTTGACGATAGAACCGAAGACGGGCGTAGTGTTTACGAAATGTCTACTGAGGAACTTGAACAAAATGAGGTACAAGTTGTTTGTGCTCATGTCCTGCGGATGATTCGCGATCCATTTGTTTGGGAAGAGCTCGAGCTGACTGACGAGCAGAAAAATGACATCCGGAAGGTGCGGTTTTTCAAAACTTTGGGACTGTCCAATCGACATCAGGATCGAATCACAAACCTGCTTCACGGCGACGCTGAGCTTCCAAAAGCTGTCTCTGCGGTATTGAATGCGGAGCAGATCAACTGGTTCAAACAGATGGAGATCCAGATACTGTGCAGTGAATATGAGTCTTCTGTTGGACTCCTGCACCCACAGCTTTCTGCACACCTGGGACTCACGAATGTGCAAGTCGATGACATTCGCGAACTTTCAGACAAGTACGCAAATGAGTCACGGTTAATCTGGAAATCTCTCAGAGAAAAACGAAGCGATGTCAACGCGAAGCATGCGGTCAAGGTAGAAGAGCTTTTGGACGAAGAGCAACGCGGGATTTTTGCCAGAGTCAAAAAGGTAATTTTCCCAACTTCGAAATAGTGGCTTAATCCTGTTCAAGGTTCCGGGGTGTCGCCGGTGCGGCGTCTGAGGGTTCGCTGCGGACGACTTCGCCGTCGACGGTGTTGGGATCCTGGTGTGGGCTGCCGCCAAAGTCAGGTTTGATGACGTGGACTTTGAAGTTCTTCTTGAACCACTTCGTCGCCAGTTGCTTGTACCATTTGCGGCACAAAGGCGTCAGCAGACTAAAGCCAAACAGGTCCGTTAGCAGGCCTGGCGAAAGCAACATGCCCGAGGCGAGCAGGATCATGGCTCCGTCGCTGAGCAATTCGGTGGGCAGTTGGTTCTGCTGAAGTCGTTCGGCGAAGCGACTGCGGACGGCACTGCCCTGTTGACGCGCCAACCAGGCTCCGATCGCTGCGGTGAGCACGGCCAAGCAGACGGTGAAGGTGATGCCGGTGTACCTCGCCAGCCAGATTAGCAACGCCAGATCGAGCAAGGGGACGATCACCATCAAGAGAAAAAGTCTGCCTAGCATGGATGTTTTCTCGGGTTAACGGTGGACGCGGGGAATCGTTTCAGCATGCACGGTGGTGTGGCGGTTGGTTAAAACGGCCACTTCTTGCCAACGGCTGACTGCTGCAAAACCGTCAGTTCTTTGCAGCCCTTTTTTGCCAGTGCAATCAGGGAGCCGAGTTCCTTTTCGGTGAACGTGGCTTCTTCCCCGGTGCCCTGGACTTCGACGAAGTTTCCTTTGCCCGTCATCACGACGTTCATGTCAACATCGGCCGCAAAGTCCATCGGGTAATCCAGGTCGGTGGTGGGTTTGCCATCGACAATGCCGACGCTGATCGCCGCCACGGAGTCGTGCAATGGAAAGGTGTTCGGATCTGGAAGCTGTTTCTTGACAGAATTTATCGCATCGATCAACGCAATCATTCCGCCGGTAATGCTCGCCGTCCGCGTCCCACCGTCGGCTTGAAGGACATCGCAGTCGACGGTGATTTGTCTTGGGCCGAGGGCTTCGAGGTTGGCGACCGCTCGCATGGATCGGCCAATCAACCGTTGGATCTCGGTCGTCCGCCCGTCGACTTTGTTGCGGTCTCGCCGTTTGCGGGGATCGGTGCTACCAGGAAGCATGTTGTATTCGGCGGTGATCCAGCCTTTTTCGCTGTCACGCATCCAGGGCGGGACGTCGTCACTGACACTGGCGGTGCAAAGGACCACCGTGTCGCCACATTGGTACAGCACGCTGCCGGGTGTTTTTTTTGTGAAGTTCCGTTTGATTTTTACGGGGCGGATTTCATTTCGTTTTCGTTTCATAGAACCATGATAGCGGGCTGGGTTGTTTGGAGAACCGCTTTGCTGGAAGAAGTGGGCTGTTGGGGGGTGAGTTGGATAAAGTTGGGGAAATTTTGAAAATCGATGCGATGGTGTCCAGAGAGTCGGTGACGATGGAGGAAACCGAAATGACGAAGGGTATCGCGATTAGCGCCCCGTGAAACAAACGCGCCTTTGAGCTAAAATCTCTGCTCTACCCAGAAAGATACGGAGCAAAGATGTCAGAGCAATCCAGCGGAATCGACAACGTCATGCAGGAAAACCGGCTTTTCCCGCCCAGTGCGGAATTCGCCGGCAACGCCGCGATCGGATCGATGCAGCAGTACCAGGAGCTTTGGGACCGGGCCGAAAAAGATCCGACCCGGTTTTGGGACGGGATCGCAAAAGACGAACTGCATTGGTTCGAACCTTACGGCGATGTGCTGAAGCAGGATGGGCACAATGTGGAATGGTTTGTCGGCGGCAAGACCAACCTGTCGTACAACTGTCTGGATGCACACATCGAAGCAGGCAACGGTGACCGCAAGGCAATCATCTGGGAAGGCGAACCCGGTGATACACGGACGTTGACCTACCGTGAGCTTCATGGCGAAGTCTGCAAGTTCGCGAACGGCTTGAAGAAGCTTGGTGTCGGCGTGGGCGATGTGGTGTCGATCTACATGCCGATGACTCCCGAGCTTGCGATCGCGATGTTGGCGTGTGCCCGAATCGGAGCGATTCACTCGGTGATCTTTGCGGGCTTTTCTGCCGAAGCGATTGCGGATCGAAACAACGACGCCAAAGCCAAAATCCAATTGACCAGCGATGGGCTCAACCGTCGTGGCAAAGTTTTGCCGCTCAAGGATACCGTCGACGATGCGATGAAAAAGTCACCCACCGTCGAACACGTGGTTGTGCTCAGACGGGTTGGCAACGAAGTGCAGTGGACCGAAGGTCGCGATCACTGGTGGCACGAGCTTTGCGATTCGGTCGATGCGGACTGCCCTGCCCTGCCCCTGGACAGCGAGACAACATCGTTCATTCTGTACACCAGTGGCTCGACTGGAAAACCCAAAGGCATCCGCCACACCACCGCCGGCTACAACCTGTGGGCCAAGATGACTTTCAAATGGGTTTTCGACTGGAAGCCCGATGATGTCTACTGGTGCACGGCAGATTGCGGATGGATCACCGGACACAGTTACATCGTCTACGGGCCGATGTCCGCAGGTGCGACCTGTCTGATGTTTGAAGGTGCGCCCAACTATCCGGCTGAAAATCGTTTTTGGGAGCTGGTGGAAAAGTACAGGGTCAGCATTTTCTACACCGCACCTACGGCGATTCGTGCCTTTATTAAGTGGGGTGACGAGCAGGTGGAGAAGCACGACCTTTCGAGTTTGCGGGTGTTGGGGACTGTCGGTGAAGGCATCAACCCCGAAGCGTGGATGTGGTATCACGAAAAGATTGGCGGCGGCAGGTGCCCGATCGTCGATACGTGGTGGCAAACCGAAACCGGCGGGATCATGATGAGCCCACTGCCTGGCGCGACGGCGACCAAGCCGGGAAGTTGCACCAAGCCGCTTCCGGGTGTGGTTCCTGCGATCGTTGACGAATCGCTCAAACCGGTCGGTGAAAATCAGGGCGGGATGCTGTGCATTGCCAAGCCTTGGCCGGGGATGCTGCGGGGTGTCTGGGGCGATGACCAACGGTTCTTTGATACTTACTGGGCGACGGTTCCGGGCAACTACCTGACGGGCGACAATGCTCGCTGCGACAACGATGGCTACTATTGGATCATGGGCCGGATCGATGACGTGATCAACGTGTCGGGGCATCGTCTGAGTACGATCGAAGTCGAAAGCGCGATGGTTTCTCATGAAGCGGTCGCCGAGTGTGCTGCGGTGGGGCGTCCGGACGAGATCAAGGGCCAGGCGATTGCGGTGTTCTGTTCGCTTCGCGGCGCCGAGCCTACCGAAGAGCTTCGCAAGGAATTGAAGCTGCATGTTCGCAAGGAGATTGGAGCGTTGGCGGTTCCGGACGACATTCGTTTTACCGATTCGCTGCCGAAAACGCGTAGCGGCAAAATCATGCGCCGTTTGCTTCGCGATATCGCTGCAGGGCGGCAAGTCGCCGGGGACGTGAGTACTTTGGAGGATTACACGGCGCTGGCAAAGTTGGCTTCGACAGAGGACTGACGCTGTTCGGTGAGGGTGGGGCGTTGGGCGCTCACGCGGTTTGTTGAATCCAGTTTCAGGGCTATTCAAATGGAACGCGAACTGGCCAGCCACCCGAGGCCTTACGGCCAACGGCTCACAGTTCCAGCCACCGGAGGCCTCTCGGCCAACGGGTCACGAATGAGGCAAGAGAGCGTTTGCGGTTGCAGCAATTTTTGCGACAATAGAAACTTCCCTCGCTCAAAAGAAAGCTCATCATTCGTTTTCTCCGTCCCCACAGCTTGTGTGTTTTGCTTGCCGTCGCCGTTTCGGTTGGGCCCGGTTCTGTTGATGCTCAAACCCAAGGCAATACACCGTCTGCGGCCTGCGTGAAGATCTTTGGTTCCGGCGGACTGCGTGGGCTGGAGGCGTACCAGACCGGGATTCTGATTTCAGACAAAGGTTACGTTCTCACTGCATGGAGTTATGTGCTGGACGCTGAAGGCACCCGCGTGGTGACCGATGCGGGTGAGCGTTTCGAAGCGAAACTCGTTGGTCACGACTCGAAGCTTGAAATCGCGGTGTTGAAAATCGAAGCCGAAGGACTGCAGCATTTCAACATCGAAGCCGCCGTCGAAGCCAAACCGGGGACCCGGATTCGCGCGTTGACCAACTGCTACGGTGTCGCAACGGGCGATGAACCGGTCAGCGTTCAGCAAGGGGCGGTGGTGGCGGTGACGAAATTTGATGCCCGACGCGGTAAGTGGAAAGTGCCCTTTGATGGCAAGGTGTTGATCCTTGACGCGATCACGAGTAACCCGGGCGCCGCCGGTGGCGTGGTGACGACTTTGGATGGTCTGCCGGTGGCTTTGATTGGGAAAGAATCCAGAGACAATCGGACCGGGGCGTGGCTGAATTATGCGGTTCCGTTTTCGGAATTGGGCGATGCGGTGCAGCGGATCCTGTCGGGCAAGCAACAGCAACAGCGGCAGATTTCGTCGCGGCGTTCGAGCGAGCCAATGGGTCCGGAGTTGCTTGGCTTTTCGCTGGTGCCGGATGTTGTGGGGCGAACACCGCCGTTTGTCGATTCGGTTTTCATCGACGGCGTGGCAGCGGAAGCCGGAATCTTGCCGGATGATTTAATCGTGGACATCAACGGCATCGCCACGGCGAGTTGCCGGGATGTGGCGAGATTGCTGGGGCAGATTGATCGCGACGAGCCCGTGAAGTTGACGCTACAGAGAGGAAGCACGTTTGTTTCGGTGAAACTGTCGTTGGTAAAGTCGGCTGCCGGGAATTAACGGCGGCGAGGCATCGGGTTTTTGGGCAGGGGCTTTGCGAAACCGGCTAAAGCCAGGACTACCAACGTGGCGGAGTAATTTGGGCGACGGATGCTGGACAGCACGACGTGGGAGCCGATAATTTGCCGGTTCCTTTCTTATTGCGTTCGTCGGCATGATTCGATTTGCTTTTGTTTTGATTTCGATAATTCAAGCCTGGTTGGTGGCTGCGGTTTTGTGCTGCGGACAGTCAGCGGAATACTCGCAGGCGATCGATGCCGCGATTGAGTATGCGCAGCGGTCTGTCGTCCAAATCGAAACGATCGGCGGCGTTGCCGAAGCCGGTCAATTGCCCGTGTTGGGCCCGTTTTCAGGAACGGTCGTCGAAGAGTCGGGCTTGATCCTGACGGCTTCTTTTTGTCTCAAGCATGACCCGGCGAGCATCTTTGTGCGGCTCTCGGGCAAAGAACAGGACAAGCGATACCTTGCGGGAATTGTTGCCAAAGACGAAAGCCGCCATCTGACTTTGCTGAAGATCGATTGCGACGAACCTTTGGTTGCAGCCGTTTTTGGAAACGGACAACCGGAGCAGGGATCGCGATGCATTGCTGTGGGAAAGTACTTTGATCGCCAATGGGCAAACGTTTCAGTTGGTGTAGTTAGCGCGACGGGGCGGATTTGGAATCGGGCTGTTCAAACGGACTGTAAAGTCTCGCGTCAGAACTACGGCGGACCGTTGGTGGGAATTGATGGAAAAGCGATGGGCATCCTGGTGCCGGCGTCGCCAGGTTCGACGGACGTTTCAGCGGGAGCCCAGTGGTACGATTCGGGAATCGGTTTTGCGGCAGTTGTCGATCCAAAGTCGGCGGCATTTGCAAGGCTGGCCGCTGGCGAACGTTTGCGATCGGGATTGTTGGGCGTCAAATTTGAAGGCAGCGACCCGAACGACGATCCGGCGACGGTTGCTTTTTGTTTGCCGACCAGCCCGGCGGGGAAGGCGGGAATTGTTGAAGGCGATACGATTGTCGCTATCGATAGCGAAGTAGTGTCGCGGATCGGGCAATTCAAGCACGCGATTGGTCCCAGGTACGAAAATGAAATCGTAAAAGTCACCGTCGAACGTGACTCGCAGAACAGGGAGTTCGATGTCGAATTGGCCGGTGAGATCGATCCTTATCTGCGACCGGAGTTTGGGTTTCAGGTCAGGGGTGTTACGGTGGCTGCGGTCGTTCCAGATTCGCCTTGTGCGGAAAAGGTCCAGCCCGGGGACGTGATCGAGTCAGTGGGCCCGTCAGAAGTGACGGACTTCAAATCGCTTCAGTCCGCGACGTCGAAAACGATTGCCGGAACGACATTGGAGATTGTCGTTGAACGCGATGGCGAGACGTTGAAGCTGGAAGTTCAGCCACGAAACTTTGCCGCATCGCCGCCTGCAGATTTGCCAGGCCCGATCGGCAGCGAGAAAGCAGAAGTCGTTGGCCTGGAAATGGCTGGCAGTGCCAACGTATGTTTCGCGATCGTGCCGCAGCAGGACGGGGAGTCGAAAGAAGAAATGCCGCTCATGGTTTGGCTGCCGACTCCCGGGCCGGTTCTTCAGGAGGACCTTGTGGCAAAGCTCAAGCCGCTTTGCCTGAAGTGGAATGTGGTTGTCCTGGTGCCTCAGTCTTTGGATTCCGAAAGTTGGATGCCGGACGACATCGAATCGATTGTGGCGTCGATTGAGAAACTTTCCGGCAGCGCGAGTTTGAGTTTGGATCGGAGCCGAATCGCGATTGCGGGCAAGGGGACCGGAGGCGAGATGGCGTTGCTGACCGGGTTCTCGCAGCGGAGCAAATTTTCTGGTGTCGGGTTGATCGATGGACAGCTTGGTGCCCGGTTGCCCTCGTTTGAGAACTTGCCATCGCAGCCGATGCAGGTGCTGGTATTTTCAAAGGCGGGTTTGGATGCTGCCGGCGAACTGGCTAGGGAGGAATTCGAAAAAGCTGGCTTTCCGTTTGCACTGAATCCGGCGGCGATGGGACAGGAGATGGAAACGACGTTTCGCTGGGTGTGGTTTTTAAATCGGTTGTAAAGCGGAATTATTGACCCGGATTATTCACGACGACGGGCGTTGATTTTACGCCTGGCCAACGGGAGCAAGGGAAAAGCAGAATTTCAACAAGAAATGCAAATCGTCTGGTAGATGAAAACCACAGCGATCGTTTGATCGCATCAGAGTCGCGGATCACTGTCGAAACTGATTCTGACGCCCACGCGTCGTGAATAATTCGGGATTGAAAGCCAGCGGCGTCGATTGCCGTCGACACGGGTGCCTGTTGCGGGCTTATGTGAGGTCGGTCCGGCAGTTAAAATTGGGAGCATGGATCCTCTTCACTATTGCATCGCGGTTACGCCGCTGGCGGTTTACCTTTCGTACATCGGCTGGCTGAATTTGAGCGGTCGCCCCTTTCTCACAACCGGTGCCCGGGATATGGCGTCGCTGGGAATCGGGTTGGTCGGGTTTGTTGTTTCTGGGCCGATGATGTTGTTCTTTCCCGAATCGGCGGCAAGCCATTTCGGTGGCTGGGTGTGGCTGATGTTGATCGTGTTTTACGGTCTGTTGGTTTCGCTGCTGGTTTTGATGATGCGTCCGCGACTGGTGGTTTACAACATGAGCGGCGAAACGCTGCGTCCGATTTTGACTGGCGTGGCAAGGAAGCTTGATTCGGGAAGCCGCTGGGCCGGGGACAGTTTGCTGATCCCTGGCAAGCAAATCCATTTGCATCTGGAGAATCTAGGCTGGTTGAAGGTCGTGCAGTTGACGTCCGGGGGAAATCGGCAAAGCTTCGACGGTTGGCGCGAATTAGAGGCGGCGCTCAAGGAAGAGTTACAGGATCAGAAATCAACTACCAGCCTGATTTGCTTTCCGCTGCTGGTCGCCGCCGGTGCGTTGGCGATTAGCGCTGCGGCGTGGATGATGGTTGACACCAATGGCGTGGAAATCGCTTGGGACCAGTTGCGGCGGTATTAGGCCGGATTATTCACGACGACGGGCGTTAATTCTACGTCTGACCAGCAGGGGCAAGGGAAGAGCTTAAATTCAACAAGAAATGTAAATCATCAGGTAGATGAAAACCACAGCGATCGTTTCGTCGTGTCTGAGTCGCGGATCACTGTCTCAACTGATTCTGACGCCCACGCCTCGTGAATAATCCGGTATTAGGCCGGCTGGCTTGATCGGATATTGTTTGTGCGGCCACTGCCGCCCGTAGGTTCGGATTCTGTTGAATTGGAGCACTTGGCAAAGTCATCCTTACGGGGAATGGCCGCTTGCGTTAGACTTTGCTGCTTCATCAAACCACGTGGAGAAGAAAGTTGGCAGACGCTGATATCGGCCTGATTGGCCTTGCTGTGATGGGTGAAAATCTGGTCCTGAATATGGCCAGTCATGACTTTACTGTGGCGGTCTATAACCGGACCACCTCGAAAGTTGATGACTTTGTCGCCGGACGCGCAGCCGGCAAGTCCATCGTTGGAACACATTCTGTAGAAGAGCTTTGCAAGAACCTGAAACGCCCGCGACGGGTGATGATCATGGTCAAAGCCGGCAAGCCGGTTGACATGGTGATCGAAAGCTTGCTGCCGTTGCTAGAACAAGGCGACATCATCATCGATGGCGGCAACAGCGAATTCCCGGACAGCGTTCGCCGCACTGCGGACCTGGAAGAGAAGGGCATTCTGTATATCGGCACCGGCGTCTCTGGCGGTGAAGAGGGTGCTCTCAAAGGGCCCAGCATCATGCCGGGCGGAAACCCGAAAGCATGGGAGCATGTGAAGCCTATCTTTCAGGCGATCGCTGCCAAAACGGACAAGGGCGAGCCATGCTGTGACTGGGTCGGTCGCGGCGGGGCAGGGCACTTTGTGAAAATGGTTCACAACGGCATCGAGTACGGCGACATGCAGATGATCTGCGAGACGTACCAGATGATGAAGGATGGCTTGGGCATGTCGAATGACGAGATGCACCAGGTGTTCGCGAAGTGGAACGACGGGGTGCTCGATAGTTACCTTGTCGAAATCACCAGGGATATCCTTGGCTACAAAGACGACGACGGAAACGAAACGGTTGACGTGATTCTGGATCGTGCGGGTCAAAAAGGGACCGGCAAGTGGACTGCCATTTCGGCGCTGGATATCGGGCAGCCGTTGACTTTGATCGGTGAAGCCGTTTTTGCTCGCTGCCTGTCGGCACTGAAAGACGAACGGGTTCAAGCCGCGAAAGTTCTCAATGGCCCCGATGCCAAATTCGATGGCGACAAGGCGGCTTTCATTGATGACCTCGAACAGGCGCTTTACGCGTCGAAAATCGTTTCCTACGCACAGGGTTACCAGTTGATGCGTGCGGTCTCGGATGAGCGTGACTGGGAATTGAACTTTGGCGGGATCGCTTTGATGTGGCGTGGTGGTTGTATCATTCGCAGCGTGTTCCTGAACAACATTCGCGACGCGTTCGAGAAAAACTCCGGGCTGACGAACCTGCTGCTGGATCCGTTTTTCGAGAAAGCCGTCGAAAATGCACAAGCGTCGTGGCGAAACGTCGTCGCGACGGGCGTCAAACTGGGAATTCCGCTACCGGCGATCAGTTCGGCATTGAATTACTTTGATGGTTACCGAACCGAGCGATTGCCCGCGAACCTGCTTCAGGCACAGCGGGATTATTTCGGGGCGCACACGTACGAGCGATTGGACAAGCCACGTGGCGAGTTCTTTCATACCAACTGGACCGGCCGGGGCGGCACAACGTCTTCGACTTCGTACAACGTTTAGTTGTTGTGCATGATTTCTTTTCAGGGAACAAAATGATGAACGCCAAAGACGCGATCAAGAACAGCATTCAAATGGCAGACATGGTCTGCGGAACTTACATGGGCGACCTCAGTAACGAAGAAGCCATGAAGCGTCCGCACCCGGGATGCAACCACATCAACTGGCAAGTCGGTCACTTGATTGCAGCGGATCACGGGATGTTCACCGGAATTGTTCCTGGTGGTTTGCCTGAGTTGCCTGAAGGTTTCAGGGAAAAGTACGAAAAGGGCACCGCTGGAAATGACGATGCGGCGGCCTTTGTTCCGTTCAACGAGCTGTTAGCGTTGGCGAAAAGCAATCGTGCTGCGATCCTGAGTGCCATCGACGGGTTCCCGGAGGAGAAGCTTGACGCGGAAGCCCCCGAGGCGATGCGGGCTTTTGCTCCAACAGTTGGAGCCGTTTTCAACATGCTCGGTAGCCACTGGCTGATGCATGCCGGTCAGTGGGTTATCGTCAGGCGGGAACTTGGTCGCGAAGTCGCGATTTGAGGTTGACGCGAAATATGGTGTCCGGTTTTCATGAGAAAGCCGGATCGGCCATTTTTTGGCTATCTTGCGACATTGGCAAGCAACAAGAACGGAGACACGATGAGTCGCGAAGGAATTCAGCCTGTGATTTTTGTTATCTTTGGGGCGTCAGGAGATCTGACACGCCGCAAATTGATCCCGGCCATTTACGATCTTTTCAAGCACAAGCTGCTGCCCGAAAAATTCGCCGTTCTGGGCGTGAGTCGGAGCAAGCTGTCGGATGATGACTTTCGACAAAAAGGCCTGCTGGCGAATGACCTATTCGACGTTTCGGACGAGCCCAAAGAAACGGTGGAGGCGTTTGCACAGCTTCTGTTTTACCAGCCGATCGATACCAACGAAGCGGATGACTACGCCAAAGTTCGCGAGCGTCTGGAAAAGCTGGATGCCGATTTTGCGACCGCTGGGAACTTCATTTTTTATCTGTCCACGCCGCCGGTTCTCTACGACAAGATTCCAAAGTTCCTCACGGCGCACGGCTTGAACAGAGCCCAAGGCTGCATTCGCCGTCTGGTGATCGAAAAGCCGTTTGGCTACGACCGGGAGTCGGCCCGTTCGCTGAACCGTTCGTTGACCGAGTTTTTCCCTGAGAACGAGATTTACCGGATCGATCATTATCTGGGCAAGGAAACCGTTCAGAATCTGCTGGTGACGCGATTTGCCAATTCGGTTTTCGAGCCGTTATGGAATCGGAACTACATTCATCATGTGCAGATTACCAACGCGGAGCCGATTGGTGTGGGTAATCGTGGCGGCTACTACGACCAGTCGGGGGCCTTGCGGGACATGCTGCAAAATCACCTGATGCAGATCGTGGCTCACGTCGCGATGGAGCCTCCGATATCGCCGTCAGCGGATGCGATTCGCGCGGAGAAGATCAAGCTGTTTCAGTCGTTGCGGCCGATCGAAGAATCAGAAGTCGCCAAGAGCTGCATCCGCGGCCAGTACATGGCGTCGAACATGCGTGGCGAGATGGTGAAAGGCTACCGCGACGAAGAGGGCGTGCCGGGCGATTCAAAAACGGAAACGTTTGCGGCGGTGAAATTTCATATCGACAACTGGCGCTGGTCAGGAGTTCCGTTTTACGTTCGCACCGGAAAGCGTTTGCCGACCAAGGTCACCGAAGTCGCGATTACGTTCAACAAGCCGCCGCACAAGATTTTCCGTCGCGAGTGTGACTACTCGTTGGCCAACAATCAGCTTGTGATGCGGATTCAACCCGATGAAGGTTTGTTGCTTGGGTTTGGTATGAAGGTTCCCGGCGAAGGATTTAATGTGAAAAACGTGGGGATGGACTTTCATTATTCGGATCTGGCACAGGAAGACGTGCCGGAGGCTTATGAGCGATTGCTGTTGGACTGCATCAAGGGTGACCCAACGCTTTATGCGCATGGTGAAAGCGTTGAGTATTCGTGGCAGTTTGTGGAACCGATCCTTAACGCGTGGCAGAATGACGATTCGATTCCGGTTTATGGTTACCCGGCGGGCACGTGGGGTCCGGAGGTCGCCGACGCGATGATTGAACCGGAAGAGCTGACGTGGCGCAATCCGTGTAGGATGCTTACTGAAGACACGAGCTTTTGTGTGCTGTAGTTGGTCACCACTTAACCGGAATTATTCACGACGGGCGCTCGGGCGCCGACGCGGTTAAATCTTTCTTGGCGCACCACCCCAAAGCTGGATCGCCCGGGAATTCGGTTCACCTCGCTGATGAGTTCCAAAATAGGACTTTTTCGGACTGACACCGAGTTCACTGGCTGAACTGAAAATCACGCCCACGCCTTGTGAATAATCCGGGCTTAAAAACGGCTGATCTGCGAGACGAAATTGTCCATCCACAATGGGCCTACCAGCCATCGGAATGCAACAGATAATGGATGGTCTCGCCTTCCTTGGGTTCATCAGATCCGGTCCCGACAATGTTGATGTACGCCGGCTGGTTGGTTGGGCTCGAAGCAAGTGGTGCGACACTGTGGGCTTGTAGAATTCTGATCAGTTTCCGATAGGCGGCCCGGGAGAGCTTCTTGTTGATGTCGACTTTTTCGTCGCCGCGGCTTTCCCATTTGAAATAACGTTTTGGGTCGTCAAAGTCGTCAGGGTCATAGTAGAGAAATCGCGTCCAGGTGCTCGTTAGCGAACTGTTCTTTTTTGTGTCTACCAGCAGGAAAAGCTGGTCGCCTGCGGTCCCAACGAGCAGGTGTTTCTTCCAGTCAGTCCAGTCGGCAGGAAAATTTGGTTGCTCGGTTTGAATTTCGTGGCACACAATGGCGAATTCGCCGCCGCCGGAAAGCGACTCGCTGTCGGTATTCAGTGCCGTTGTGGTGTAACGGTGAAGATTCCTTTCGGTGTCCGGAGGTAGCAGGGAAACCAATGGGTGCGGCGAGTCTTTGTAGCCGAGGCTGAAGAACCCTGTCTCCAAAGCTGCTTTCTTGTAGGCCGGGGAAAGTTTCACTTTCGCCTTGCCCTCGAAGGCTTCCAGTTCCATCTCGCTCCAGGGTTCGTAAGTTCGCAGTTCAAACGGTGGCCGGACTCCGTTGGCAAGGTACGTTTTTGCTATCGCCTGGATCGTTGGCACAAGGCCCTGCTGAGCTACAAGTTTGTAAAATTGTTTTTCGAACGAAGCATCCGAGACAACAATCGTACCGCTGGCTTGGACGTCGTGCTTCCGACCCTCGTCCATCATCACCGTGCCCTGAATACTGTACTTCGTGGTTCCTGCCGGAATCTCGATGAAGTATTCCTCGTCTTCGTTTGAATCATCGACGTCAAAGTTGAGCGTGGAATCGCCGATCGTGAGCTGGAGTTTTTCGCTTTTGAAGTAGTAGTCGTTGTGGTCCATGGAAACGACTACTTTAACGCCACCACTGGAAATGATTTCACTGGGCTGCGGGACGTCGGTTACGTTGAATCGGGTGGCGTCCAGACGCAGAGGGGGTTTGTTGACGGCAAAGCCACCGACCGCACCGTTGTTGCGCCCCCATCCGAAGAGTTGGCCGTGGGTGTCGCGAGCGAAGGCGTTGTAATTTCCCGCAGAGATCTGCGCGATGGAAGTGAGCCCGGCGATCTTGCGCTGCTTGCCTGGACATTCGTCCCGGTCATCTCCCAATCCACCGTAGGTGTTGCACCCCTGTGCGATCACTTCGCCGGAGTTCGTCAAGGCGAGAAGGAAATCGTATCCTGCCGAGATTGCGGCAATGTTGTTCAGCCCTTTGAGTTTCGTGGGTGCAAAGGTTTGTTCTTCATTGACCCTGCTTCCCAGTTCTCCATACTCGTTGATGCCCCAGCCCCAAACCTGACCGCTGTTGTCGAGGGCGACGGCAAAGTTGTACCCGACCGATATCGATTTGATGTTCTTGAGGCCAGCGATTTTGGTGGGCCTGGCGATTGATGTTTTATGGGGGGCGTCGTCGTCGGGTTTGGGAGGTTCTTCCAGGTAAAAGGTTGGGTAGCCCAGCATCACTTTGTGTCCGCACCCCCAGACGGTTCCATCAGAGCGGAGGACCAGCGTGACGTATTGGCCGGCTTCTACTGCGACGGCATCGTTAATTCCGGGCAGTCGATGTACGGTGCGTTCTTTGTTGGTGATGCCAAATTTTCCGTTGCCCATGACTCCGTATTGGTTGGCGGAGTCGAAATCGATCGCGGCTACGGTAAGGACCGATCCGGATTTTTCCAGAGCCACCAGGTGGTCTTCTCCGATCGCGATCGATGCGATGTCTTTTAGTTTTGGGTGCCGAAAGGGGATGTGTGGTTTGCCGCCGGCGAGTGCGGGAATTTCCTGCCAGCCCGGGCCCCAAACCCAAACGAAGCCTTCCTGATCAAGCGCCGCGGCCCGGAGGCCGGAGTTCGCGTCGAGGGCGACTTCCCTGATGTTACTGAGCGATGCGATGGGCTTGAACTGATTTCTTGGCTCATCGTCGTCATCGCCGCGGAAGGGTTCCGCTTCGCCGCTGGTATACACCTGACCATCTTTAACAATCAGAACGACAGAATGAGCCTCGATGGTCCTGGGTTTCTGGTCGGCTCTGGTTACGATGACCGGTTCATCAAAAAGGGGGGTCGGCGAACCCGGACAATCGCACGGCGACGTCGCCAAACCGGTTACCACCGCAAAAATGCAAACGGCTCTTCCGAGCCGGGAACTGCCAAATAGTTGACTTTGCGAATTCAGAGCGCTGATAATTTTTCTCATTTGATTCCCATCCAATATCAGTACGCTTTAAGCGTAGCTCAAAATTAGTTCTGGCTTGGGATTCAGTTATCTCTGTGAGCAAAAAATCCGCCAGTTTCGGGGCAGGGGCGTGGATAAAAGTCCAGCAGCAAGGGGACGTTGCGAAACGGATTGATTCGTTTGCGTCGGCGGGACCAGTGGCTGCGAGGGCTCGTGGCTGCGATCGTGGTTTCGGATCAGGCGACCTTTCGAAACGGGATGATCTGTGGCTGTTCAAAGTTAATCAGTTCACGCACCTGATAGGGGCTGTGATTTTCGTGACCGTAGTAGATGCGAACGCACATTTCACCCAGCAGGCCAAGGCTGAAAAACTGCACGCTGAGGATCGCAGAGATGGCACCAAGAAGCAGCAACGGGTTGCCGGTCATGTCGATGCCGCTGAAAAGCTTCATGCCGAGTGTGACCAGGCAGGAAAGGAAGCCGATCAGTAAAACCCAAAGTCCAAGTTTGCCGAACAGCTTCATCGGGCTGGCGAGGTAGCTGGTGAGAAACTTGACCGTCATCAAGTCCATCAGCACCCGGGTGGTGCGGCCGATGCCGTATTTGGTCGATCCGAACTGGCGAGCGCGATGGTTGGTGATGACTTCGGTGCTGTTGGCGCCCAACCGGTTGGCAAGGATCGGGATGAAGCGATGCATCTCGCCGTAGAGTTCGATTTGGGATGCGATCTCGCGGCGGATGGCTTTGAGGGTGCAGCCAAGGTCGTTGATCGGGAACCCGGTGGTCTTTGAAATCAGCCAGTTGGCGGCGCGGGAAGGAAGCTTGCGGCTGAACAGTTTGTCCTGTCGGTCTTTACGCCAACCATGAACGAGATCGTATCCCTGGTCCAGTTTGGCCAGCATCATGGGGATGTCTGCGGGATCGTTTTGAAGGTCCCCGTCGATGGTGACGACGTAGTCACAATTTGCGTGTTGCAGACCGGCGAGCATGGCGGCACTCTGCCCGTAGTTGCGGCGGAAAAAGATGGATTTGGTGTTCGCGTCGGTGGCGGCGAGTTCTTTGAGGCACTCGCGGGTGCCGTCGGTGCTGCCGTCGTCGACAAAAATCAGCTCGTAGTCGCGACCACAAGCGGAAAGGACCGTTGTCAGTTCGTCGTGCATCAGGGGCGTGTTTTCGCGTTCGTTGTAGACCGGAATGACGACGGAAACGGATTTGGATGCCATGTTGAAGGTCCGATTGGACGGTACTGCGGTTGTTGGGTGGGACTTTAGCGATCGACGGCGGAGAGATGTAGTTGGGTTTGAGGTTTGCTAGCGGGGTGAGAATTGCAGTTGGAGGGGGGTTTCTGTAGTGTGCGGCAGAGGGCGAAGGTTCGGTGGCTGAAAGGCCTTGCTGCGGTTGCGGTCTGGTAATTGGAGAGGACCGGAAGCCCTCATCACGATTGCGCTGGCCGGTGTTAACCCGAGGCGTGAGCGAGGGAAGAGCGGGTTTCTGGTTCTGCCTCGCTGACGCGTCGGGTTACCATTTCGGGCGAACCATTTCGGGCGAACCATTTAACGGGAGCTGAATGCTGAATACTTCTTCGAAAACTTCCAATGCGATGGCGTCCAGTAGTGGGCGGCCGCTGAAAATGCGCGCAAGGAAGGATCTGGAAGCAAAGCGGCAGACGTGGCAGGGAAGGGACTACTGGATCGTCAAGGATCCTGTGGCGATGAAGTACTATCGCTTTGAAGAGGAAGAGTATCGCCTGCTGATGATGCTCGACGGCGAACTGAGTCCCGACCAGATCAAGCGGGATTTTGACTATCAGTATGCGCCGCAAAAGATCTCGATGCAGGAACTGTTTCAGCTAATCGGGATGCTGTATCGCAATTCGCTGTTGGTGTCCGACAGCGCGGGGCAGGGGAAGGCTCTGGTTGAAAGGTCAAAGAAAAACGAAACGGCCAAACGTCGGGCCTCGCTGACAAATCTGATGTCGATTAAGTTCCGGGGTTTCGATCCCGATGGCCTGCTGACGTGGTTGAACTCGTTCACCAAATGGTTCTTTACGTGGCCGGCATTTTTTCTGGTGCTGTGCATGGGAATGGGTGCCGGATCGCTATTGGTGTCGAATTTCGAGTCCTTTCAAGCCAAGCTTCCGTCGTTCCAGGATTTCTTTGCGGCCAAGAACTGGTTTCTGCTGGCGATTGTGTTGGGGTTGAGCAAGGTGCTGCACGAGTTTGGGCACGGGCTGGCGTGTAAGCGATTCGGTGGGCAGTGTCACGAAATGGGTGTGATGCTGCTGGTGTTCACGCCTTGCCTGTACGCCAATGTGAGCGACTCGTGGCTGTTGAACAGCAAATGGAAGCGGGCGTTCATTGCCGCGGCGGGAATGTACGTCGAGCTTGTGTTGGCTTCGATCGCGGTGTTCGTTTGGTGGTTCACGCTGCCGGGAATTGTGAATCAATTGGCGCTGAACCTGATCGTGGTTTGCAGTGCCAGCACGCTGTTGTTCAATGCAAATCCTTTGTTGCGATATGACGGCTATTACATCCTGTCGGACCTGATGGAGATTCCGAACTTGCGGCAGAAGGCTTCGTCGGTGCTGAGTCGGTTCGCGGGAAGTTTCTTTTTGGGGCTGCCGTCGCAGGAAGATCCTTTTTTGCCGTCTCGGAACCAGTGGGCTTTTGTGCTGTACGCGGTGGCGGCGGTGGTGTACCGCTGGCTGATCACGTTTGCGATTTTCTGGTTTGTGTACAGCCTGCTGGAGCCCTATGGGCTGAAAATCATTGGTCAGGGATTGGCCATGCTGGCCATCTGGGGCTTGATGGGAATGCCGATTTACAAAACGTATAAATTCTTCTCCGTTCCTGGGAGGACTTCGATGGTTAAAAAAGGTCGTGCCGGTTTGACGCTGGTTGCCCTGGCGGTGGTTCTGGGTTTCGTGATGCTGATTCCGATTCCGCGGCATGTCTACTGTCCGTTTGTGGTTCAGCCACGGGATGTGGCGAACGTGTATGTGGATCAACCGGGAGTGTTGTCCGGGGTTTTCGTTCAGCCCAACAAATACGTCGACCAAGGCCAAGAGTTGATTCAGTTGGTCAGCGGGGAGCTTGACCAGCAGCTTGAGCAGATGGAATCGGCGTACTGGACCGCAGCGTTGGAAGTCGATATTGCGGCCCGGGCCAGTTCGATGGGTACCGAATTGGGAACAACGACCGCGGAGGCCAAGGCGGCGTTTGCGGCTGCGACGTCGAACTGGGAAAAAAAGGAAGCGGATCGAAAACGTCTGGTCGTGCGTGCGCCTAGGGCGGGATTTTTCCTTGCCGGGCACAGGCGGCCTGTTCCGGAGTCGGATGGGTCGCTGCATGGTTGGCATGGAACGCCCCTTGATCCGGCCAATCGTGGGGCTTTGCTGGACGAAGAGACGGTCATTGGTCAGGTGGTGCCTGACATGAATCGGCTTAATGCGGTCCTTGCGATCGACCAATCGGAAGTGGAATTTGTGCAGAATGATCAAGAAGTTTCGCTGCTGGTTTATCAGAACGCCACCAGGATCATCGAAGCGACTACCCGTGAGATCTCGCCGGCGAAAATGAAGGAAGTCCCGAAGGCACTTTCGAGTCAGTCCGGGGGTGATCTGGTGACGCAGAAGAACCGCAACGGGGACGACGAGCCAATGAGTGCGACTTATATGGTGAATGTTCCTTTTGAGTTGAGTGGTGGTTTGGAGGGAACGATCCATCCCGGGAGTACGGGGATGGCGAAGATTCGCACCGGAAGTCAGACGGTGGGAGGAAGGCTTTGGCGGTTGATGTGCAAGACGTTCCAGTTTGATTTGTAGATGGGGTCCGCCATGTTTGAGGGATTCGAACGCTGGAATCCACAACCATGTTGGGGGCGACCAAGGGGGATCGACTGCCGCTGGAAGCCACAACCGTATGGCGTGAACCTGAAAGACGGCCGTTGTGTCCAAAATTTGGCGGCTTGATGTAGAGGAGTCTTTTTTGAGAGGCCGTTTCTGCTAAACTTCTTGACTGTGGCGAACCACGCCCCGGAGAGTAAGCGAATGGTTAGCGGCTTCATTGGAAATGAAGTGCCCCGCAAGGGGTTGCGAGTTCGAATCTCGTGCTCTCCGCTTCAGCCCGGATTATTCACGAAGCGTGGGCGTGAGAATCAGTTGAGACAGTGATCCGCGACTCTGATGCGATCAAACGATCGCTGTGGTTTTCATCTACCGGATGATTTACATTTCTTGTTGAACTTCAGCTTTTCCGTTGCTCCTGTTGGCCAGACGTAGAATCAACGCCCGTCGTCGTGAATAATCCGGGTTCAGATAAGGCTGCCCGTCATGGGGCGGCCTGTTTTGTGCGCCCGCTGCGGTTGATGGGAAAATGGCGGGCTTGTCGGTGCCCGGAGCGTGAGGGTTGTTGAATCGGGCTGTTGGACGTCTAAGATACAATGTCCCGGCAAGCGGGAACATTCCTGCGGCGCATCCTGAATCAGCAACCTGAAACCGATAGACAGTCAATCGTGGCAAAACCAAAAAAGAATTCGCTTGCGGCTACGGCTGACAAGTATCTGTGTTACCAGGAATCCGTGCAGTCTCCCGAGCACGAAGTCGAGTTCTTTGACCAAGCGTTCAAAGAAGAGTTTGGCCGCAAGCCGAAAACTCTCAGAGAGGACTTTTGTGGAACGTACTCCATCTGCTGCGAGTGGGTGAAGCTCGGTCGGAGTCGAACCGCGATCGGAGTCGACTTGGATCCGGCGCCTCTTGAATGGGGAACCGCGAATAACTTTTCCAAACTGAACAAGCAGCAACAGGAACGAATTACGATCCTTGAGCAGGACGTTCGCAAACGCAATCGCCCGAGGGTGGATGTGCTGGCGGCGCAGAATTTTTCGTTCTGGATTTTCAAAACTCGCGAAGAAGTCATTGAGTACTTTTGCACCGCCCGGGCCAACATGGCCGAACAGTCCGTGTTGGTGATGGACATGATGGGTGGCGGGGCTTGCTACGAAGAAGGCAAGGTCGACAAGCGGCGAATCAAAAAGGGCAAGAATGGCTTTCGCTACTTTTGGGAGCAGGAGAGTTTCAATCCGGTAACGTCGGATTGTTGTTTTAATATCTCATTCAAGTTCAACGACGGCAGCAAGCTGAAAAATGCGTTCACCTACCGGTGGCGGTTCTGGACGATTCCCGAAGTCCGCGAGATGCTCCAGGAGGCGGGTTTCAGTGACAGCCATGTGTACTTCGACAAGGAAGATGACGACGGTGAAGACACCGGCGAGTGGGTGCGAATGGAAGAATACCCAAGCCACTCAAGCTGGATTGCTTACGTGGTGGCGGTCCGCTAGATGGCGGAAACTGCATGCGGCGAACCGATGTTCTGTGCGTGGGTGTCCAACTGACGACCGCTTCGTTGCGGAGGTCTGACGAAGCTTGGGGATTTTTGTTTGGGTCAAAATGTCGCACAAGAGGCTTGTCTATGGCCTGTAAACCCTGATTCCAGCGTCGTTGCCGGGATTCGCCTACTGGATGCCAGGAGCATTCGTTACTCTGGGGGACTCTAACCGGTTTTCCTTTTGGACGATGATCGATGTCCGAATCATTGACTCATTTTGACGAGTCCGGCCGATCGCGAATGGTCGATGTCGGCGGCAAGTCTGCAACGCGGCGAGTCGCGGTGGCTTCGGCGAGTGTGGAGATGGATCCTGCAACGGCCCGATTGATCGGCGATCGAAAGTTGTCCAAAGGCGATGTGTTCGAGGTCGCGAGGATTGCTGGAATCATGGCGGTAAAACAGACTCCAAATCTGATTCCGTTGTGCCACAGCATCAGCGTGAGTTCGGTGGACATCAGGTTTGAATTCGAAAACGATTCAACTCTGAAGATTGTTTCGATCGTTTCAGCGATGGATCGGACGGGGGTCGAGATGGAGGCGTTGACTTCTGTTTCGGTGGCTGCTCTGACGGTCTACGACATGTGTAAAAGCGTGGACCGTGAGATGGTGGTTCGAAATATTTGCCTTGATCAAAAAACCGGCGGCAAGTCTGGTGACTTTAAGAGAACACCCGACGCAAGGTCGTCGAGTACTGGATGAGGAATAAGTCAGTGTCAAACGCAATTGGCCCAACGGCAACAGAGAGCGAAGCAGTCAAAACCAAGGTGACTTTGGTGGAGCCTGCCACTCGCAAGAAAAGTAAAGCAGACATCTGGAGCCAGGTCTACGGTCCAGTAATCGGAGATTTGGCGGAGGCTGAATCAACGATCCAAAGCGAGCTTCGGAGCGACTCGCCGGCGGTAGAAGAGTTGCTGGCTCACAGTCGTAGCCTGGGTGGGAAAAGGCTGCGACCGGCGTTGCTGCTGTTGGTCGCCCGCTCGTTGGGGAGCGTCAGTCGGGGCCACGTGTACGCGGCGGCTTCGTTGGAGATGCTGCATCTTGCGACGCTAGTTCATGATGACGTGCTGGACGGATCGAGGACGCGTCGACACAAAATTACGGTACACGAAAAGTTTGGTGACCGGGCGGGCGTGCTGCTGGGTGACTATCTGTTTACGCACTCGTTTTCGGTTGTCGGCAAAGCGGGCTGTTTGGTTTCGATTCAAAAGTTGGCTCAGTCGAGCAACCTTGTCTGCGAGGGGGAAATTTCCCAGGGTGCGTCGGCATCGGAGTTTGGGTTGAGCGAAGAAAGTTACTTCGGGATCGTTTCACGAAAGACGGGCGAGCTTTGTGCGGCGGCCTGCGGCATTGGGGCGGTGCTTTCGGGAGCCGACGAAAGGCTTGTCGGGCAGTTCGAGGACTACGGCCGTGAGCTTGGTGTGGCGTTTCAGATTATTGATGATGTGCTGGATCTGGTCGGTGATCCCACGAAAGTTGGCAAAACGCTCGGCACCGATTTGCAGAACCGCAAGCCGACGCTGCCGGTGATTCACGCGCTTCGCGTTTGTGAGCATGAGCAGCGAGAGCAGTTGCTGGGGTTGCTCAAGGCGGAAACGGTTGATGTCGATGCGGTGCTAAAGATCCTGACCGAATCAGGCAGCATCGAATACGCACGTGACAAGGCCCGCGAGTGTGCCGAATCGGCGGCTCGATTTGTCGCATCGCTGCCCGAGAGCGAAGCAAATGCTTCGCTCGCTGCGATTGCCCGGATGATGGTGCAGCGAGCCAGGTAGGCGAAGGCAGGCGAAGGCGTGGCCTGCCAGATTGTGTGGTGATCGCTGCCCTGTGTTTGTATTGCCACAAAGGACGGCTGGAAGCTGCCACCACGAATTGGTTGCCTGCGGCCGCAATCGCTGCCGGTTGCGACTCTAAGTCATCTCGAGGTTGGACACGGCGGGGTTGCCGGCTTGTGATTCGGGGGCTTCAAAGTCGGCACCGATCAGGCTGGCCAGTTGAGGGAGTTGGCCGCTGAAGCGTCGGGTGAAGTGGAAGGTTCCCGATTCGGGACCGGTAAGCAAGAGCTTGTTGACGAACAGACCTTTGGTGATCGCCAAATGATTTTCCGACGATTCCAGGTCAATGGTTTTCGGCGGGGCAAACCAGCTTTTCCGGGTCAGGGTCCAGCCGTTTTCTTTTTTCTGAAGGTTCAGTTTTGTGCGTGCCGGGAAACTGGCAAAGTCATCGTGGCAAAACACGGTCAGGCTGTCGGCTGTTGGGGTGCCGTATTGAGGGCGAATCAGAGCCCAGATTGGATCGAAGACGATCGCTCGCATGTACGTCACCCGTCGACTTGCCCAACGGTAGGCCACCAGGCAGGCAACGAAAATCAGCAGATTCAAAACGGTTGCCAGAAACGGGCTATAAGCGTAGATGGCCATCAATCCCACGCAGATGCTTTTGTTGGCGGCTTCGAGAATCGCATCGACGCTGGGGAAAGGTATCAGCCAGATGGTGACTTCGAAGAGGAACTTGATCGTGTTAATCACGATAATGTTGATGACCGCAGCGATGCCCATCAGGATGTCCAATGGCAACGTGAAACCTGCGATTTGGGCGACCGGGATTGCGGCGATGGCGACGGCGGGGTCGGTCGCGGTGCCGGCGTCGGGTGCAAGTAAATTGGGGCCAAAGCGGATGACCAAAATCGTGATGATGCCGGCCCATGCTTCGAGCTGGTCGATGGCTTGGGCGGCAGGCTTGGAGACTTTGGTAAGCCGCGGCAGTGAAGTCAAAACCGTGAGGGCGACGAAAATCCAAAGGATGGTCGAATTTTGAAGGACCGGATTGTTGCTGATGAATGAATTAAATGGCAGCGCGTCGCCGCCATACTGGCTGATCGCGCAAAGGCAGGCGATGCCGAAGAATGGCGAAAGTGCAATCGGGGCCAGGGGGCCAAGCCACTCAACGGCGGAAATGGAATCGGTGATCCGGGCGGACAACTGTTGGGCTTTGTTCTGATCCGAGTCCCGCAGTCCCGAGAGCTGTGGAGCTTCGGCCAGCAAGGCGGTATCCGCGGCGGTGGGTTGGGCTGCCAGTGGGATCAGCCCGACAAGGACGAGGACGGCGATCAAAATTCTTTGTCGTCTGGACATTGGCATCATCGAGGGGAGCGGAGGCGGATGACCAATTGTAGGGTAATGCACTGATCGCGGCGCTTGGGTGCCGCTTTTTGGGCCGTTGTTCCCCCAAGGACACTTTGAGACGGGCGTGTGGGAATTAGAAGGCCGTCCAGGCTGTCCTGTTCTCGCTTACGCTTCGCGATTCCAATGGGCGCATAAAAAAAGCCCGCAGTGAACGGGCAAGAGTCGGCAGCGGGGTTACTCGCGAGGGCGAATGGCACCCGTCAGCCCAGTGTAGTCGCAGCGATCTTCCATGTGCCAAAGAGGCATTCCGGAAAGAACACGCTTACGCAATGCCTCGATTTTTTCAGCACTTCCCGCAGGTGCGTCCGTGGGAATGAATGTCTCTCCCTCGTGAGGAACGAAGTCCTCATCGTGGCCGTACTCAAGGATTGCTTCAAAAACGTTGTTGATCTGCTTGCGCGAAGACATAAACGTATAACCTGTCAATTGGGGTCTTGATCCGAGCGAGAAAGAGTAAAAATATGCGGCAATCCATTTATGCGAGTCGCTCGGTCGGAATAAGGAGTTTGGGGAGTCCTTCCCCGGTTACACATGACGTGCGTAACCGCGATTCGCAAGCATTATTCACGCCCTCAATCCAATGTCAAGAAAATTTGATGAAGATTTCCCGGCCCATTTGGTTGTCTTCAAAATGGTGGTTTGTTGCACTTTCTGCGGTAACTATGCGGAGCAAATAAGGAATACCAATGGTAACTGTTGCGGGCCTTTGAAAATTCCCTTAACCGCAGACAGGGGCGTCGTCGTTGGCATTGTGTGCTGACAACGTCAATTTCAGACTGTTCTCCCAGGTTAACCTTCGGAGCAGTCGGAAACCAAAACGGTAATTCGTAATACTATCCAAACGAGGGCGCTCATTTGACACATTGGTCTCAAAAGCAAATTAGCCTTCCCGCTTACGAGCGGGGCTTTCATTTGATCACGTCAGAGGTCGTCCGGGCCGTGCCAGAACTGGCTTCGTACCGGATCGGCATGTTACAGGTATTCATCATGCACACTTCGGCGAGTCTGACGATCAACGAGAATGCGGATCCGGATGTCCGTGTCGACATGGAAACGGCCGCGAATCTGATCGCTCCGGAGTCGATGCCCTTTATTCACACCTGTGAGGGGCCTGACGACATGCCGGCTCACGTGAAGTCATCCATGTTTGGTTGTCAGCTTCAGATCCCGATTCGCGACGGGAGTCTGGCGCTGGGAACCTGGCAGGGAATCTACTTGTGTGAGCACCGCAATCGTGGCGGTTCGAGGCGGCTAACGCTGACTGTTCAGGGGGAGTTGGCGTGATGTTTGCATTCCCGGTTGGTCAGACCATTGCAGCGAATTCGGCCCGCCGCGAGTGGGCATCCCGGGTTGCGGTCGCATTCAAAGGATTGAGTGAATGAGCAAATTCATCAAAGTGCGTGGAGCGAGGACGAATTGTCTTCAGGATGTCAGCGTCGATATTCCCTGCGGCAAGTTGGTGGTGATCAGCGGTCGTAGTGGAAGCGGGAAAAGTTCACTTGCGATCGATACGATCTTTGCCGAAGGCCAGCGTCAGTTTCTCGAATGCCAGTCGTTGTATTCAAGGCAATTTGTAGGCCAGTATCCAAGAGCAGATGTCGACAGCGTCGAGGGCCTTCCTGCGACGGTTTGTTGTACTCAACAGAACAGGGGCGGCAGTCCAAGAAGCACCGTTGGCACGCTGACGGAGATTCATGACTTTCTGAGGTTGCTGTACGCCCGGGTGGGCGTGGTGCATTGTCCGGGTTGTGGCAAAGAGGTCCGGCAGAAGACTCCCGCAGAGATCGCCGACCAGGTCGAGGGCTTTGCCGAAGGCACCCGCGTGATGATTGCCACGCCGCTCGCCAGTGAGAAAAACTTTGAAGACCAAATCAGGGCGGTCCGACGACAGGGGCTGCTGCGTGTCCAAATCGACGGTGCCATTTTTGATATCGACGAGTTGCCACCCGGGAATTTGAATCCCGAAAGTGTTTCTGCGATCGTGGATCGGATCATTGTGCGGGATGACATTCGCGAAAGGTTGCTCAAGGCGATCGATGTCGCTGCGGAATTCGGAGGTGGCCAGGTCTGGATTAGCCATGTCGATCCAGCGTCAATGGAGGGCGATGCTTCGATCAAAAGCGATCCTTCGCGGTGGAGCTTGGACAAGCACAGTACGCGGTATGCCTGTGGCGAGTGCGAGATTGAATTTTCCGAAGTGAGTCCAAGGCTGTTCAGCTTTAACACTGCTGAAGGCGCGTGTCGCGAGTGCGAGGGCTTGGGGCTGCAGTTGCAGTTTGCGGTCGAGCGTTTGGTGGATCGGAAACGGTCGCTTGCCGACGGCGCGGTGGTGCCGTGGCGAGAACTGTCGGCGTCGGGTTTGGCGGCGCGGCTAAAAGGGCTCGGTGCGATTCTGGATCGATGTGGCTTTTCCGTGGAAACGAATCTCAGCGACGTGCTGGAGGAGGCTTGGGGGCAGTTTTTGAATTCAACTGACAAAGACGCAGCGGGTCTGTTTGCTGTCCTTCGGCGAGAAATCGCGATCACCGATGACGATGACTGGTACGAAACGCTCTGTTCTTTCGAAGCAGAGATGAACTGCGAGGGGTGCGGCGGCGCGAGGCTGAATCGGGATGCCAATTCGGTTCGGTTTTGCGGCGCGACGCCGGGAGAGCTTTTGTCGATGCCGCTGGATGAGTTGGCGGATTGGTTTTCGAAGTGCGAATCGGATTTTGACGGAGACGCCGTCGAAAGAGAAGCGGTGTCGCGGATCGTTGGGCATATCAATCAACGACTGGAGTGTTTAACGGGGATGGGTATTTCCTATTTGACGCTTTCACGCGCCGCGGATTCGTTGAGCGGCGGTGAACTCCAGCGGGTGAGGATGTGTGCGTCGCTGGGTTCGGGCTTGACGGGGGCCTGCTACGTTCTGGATGAGCCGTCGGTGGGTTTGCATTCTCGCGATTCGCTGCGGCTGGAGAAGACGATTCGTGGTTTGGTGGACAATGGAAATTCGTTGATCGTGGTGGAGCATGATACGGATTTGATTCGCAAAGCAGATCATGTGATTGATCTGGGGCCGGGTGCTGGGCGAGCAGGCGGCAGGGTTGTGGCCGAAGGCCGGCCCGATGAGCTGGCGGCGATAGAGCAGAGCCCGACCGGAGAGGCGCTTGCGAGCGATGTTGTGGTGCCGGTTCCTCAGCGGCGATCCGTTGGTGACGATGCGAGGTGGTTGAAGGTAGTTGGGGCGGAAGGATTCAATCTGAAAAAGGTCGACGTTCGCTTTCCGTTGGGGCGATTGGTTTGCGTTTCGGGTGTCAGTGGCAGTGGCAAAAGCACGCTGGTCAATCGAACGCTTGGTCCGGCTCTGGCGGATCATTTCGGATTTTTTGGACGGAGGCCCGAGCCGTTTTCGCGGCTCGAGGGGGCGGAGCAGATCGACAAGGCAATCGTGGTGGATCAGAAGCCAATCGGAAGGTCGGCTCGCAGTTGCCCGGCGACGTTTTGTGGGCTTCTGGATCCGATCCGGAAACTGTTTTCAATGACGAAGCTGGCGAAGCAGCGCGGGTTCGGGATCGGCCGGTTCAGCTTCAACGCCAAAGCAGGCCGATGCAGCGATTGCCTTGGCCATGGCTATCGACAGGTCAAGCTGGACTTTATGCCCGGTGCGTTGGTGGCGTGCGAGACGTGCAGGGGTGGGCGGTACAATCGTCAGACTCTCGCGGTTCGCTTTGGGGGCCTTTCGATGGCCGATGTGCTGGAGCTAACGGTTGACGAAGCCCGGGAGCAGTTTTCCGAAATCACCAAAGTTATGCGGACGCTGGACGTGATGAGTTCTGTTGGGCTGGGTTATCTTAAATTGGGTCAGCCCGCGATGACGCTTTCGGGCGGCGAGTCGCAACGGTTGAAGCTTGCCAAAGAGCTGTCGCGAGCCGAGGATGCGCATACGCTTTACCTGTTGGACGAGCCCACTCGGGGGCTGCATGTGCTTGACGTGCGGGAGCTGTTGCTCGTTTTGCAGGGGTTGGTTGAAAAGGGACATAGCGTGATCGTGATTGAACATCATCTGGATATGCTCAAGTCGGCCGATTGGTTGATTGACCTTGGCCCTGATGGAGGCGAAGCTGGAGGGCATGTTGTCGCCGAAGGGACTCCTGAGGACGTTGCTGCGAACGAAGAATCTTTGACCGGAAAATTCTTGAGGCCATTGCTGTGAAGATTGGAAGCTGGAAGTCAGCCGTTTTGATGACGGTCGTGATTGCGACCGGATTTTTGCCTGCGGACAAAATCTGGGCTCAGCTCGTGGACGCGGAAGTCGTATGCGAGGGGTTGAGCAATCCGTTTGGGATCGCGATCGAGGACAGGAGCGATCGAATCTTTATTGCCGAAAGCGGCTTGCAGCGGGTGGTTCTCATTGAAGACGGCAAGCCAAAACTGGCGATTGATGGATTCCGGAAAACAGAGATGAACGGGTACGTTTCAGGCCCGATGGGGATTCGGTTCATGGGCCCGGGGAACCTGTGGGTGGGCTGCTCGAATGAACAGGGCAGGGGCTGTTTGTCGTTGTTCGCATTTCGACGCGGTAGCAAGTCGGTGCTCAAAGCAGACGGATATGAGAAGTCATTTAAGCCCAAGGAAGTGGCCGGGATGCCTGAGTTTTCCAACTTCAGTGGCATCACGTTTTGCGAAGAGAACTTTTACGCGATCGGGAGCAACGGTGAGAAAGGCTGGCTTTCGCTGGGTGTCTTTGGCAGGACTCTGACCGGTTTCCATCCGCGAATTCCCAATGACCAGGAGCGATCAGGAGAGGGTGCGTTTAACTTTTCCGGCATGGCGGTTGATCCGCTTGGTGTGTACTTGGCCGCGACGCAAATTGGTGGACGGTCTGCAAAAAAAGATGCTGTGCTGACGATGTATTCGCTGGCGGGTCGCTGTTTGCAGAATTATCCGTTGGCACTTCGTGATCCGGTTGCACTTGCTTACAGCAAGTCAGGTCGAATGTTTGTGTTGGATGCCAGCTTTGCCAACCCGCAGGAAGGTGGCGTTTTTGAGCTGATTGCCAACGGCCCGGATCGCTGCGATGTCAAAGAAATCTGTAGCATTCCTTTTGGTGCGGGGATGGCTTTTGATTCCAGCGGTGTGCTGTACGTGACGTCACTGGGTGCCGAAGCCGAATCGGCGAACCAGACGCCGCAAGGGAAGTTGCTCAAGATCGTGATTGAAGAGCAGCAGGATTCCAACGGGCAGGTTCCATCCGGTGAGTAGTTGTTATCTGGTTCGCATTGGGTTGCTGGGCGTCGTGGGGAGGTTCCGAAGCGCAGGTGGTGCGTCGTTTGGTCGAGACGATCAAGTCATTTGCCGAACCAGTCGTGGGCTTGAAACCGGTGCGGTGTTGTGCCGCGTGAATGGCGAAGTTGACTCGGAAGTTGTCGATGGAGAATTGCTGCGGAAAATGGCTGCTGAAGATCGCGCGATCGCTGAGCGACTGGGGCGGTTCCGGGATCGCGCATTTGAGGCCTGTCAGGTGAAACTGAAGGAGAACCGGATCAGTGCCAGTTTGGTGGATGTCGAGCAGACGTTCGATGGCGGTTCGATTTGGTTTTATTTTCTTGGCGAAGTTGGTCCGGAGATTGAAGCGTTGACCGATGAACTTGCCGCGACCTACGAGGCGAAGGTCAAGTTTCGCAAGTTCGCAGAAGCCCTTGCCAATGGCTGCGGGCCCGATTGCGGCACCGGGAAAAGCTGCGGCGACTGTTCGAGTTGTGGGCTCAGGGGCGGTTGCGGCAAAGGGTGACAGGTCGCAGGTGGTTTGTGTGCCCAAGTGATTTTTTGCGCAAAAGCAAGCCGGACAACATTGAACTTCTTTGATGCGTCCGCCGTTGCGGCAATGTTTTGCGCTTGCATGTGGAGCGTGAGTGAACCCGAATTATTCACAACGACAGGCGTTGATTCTACGTCTGACCAACCGGAGCAAGGGAAAACCTGAATTTCAACGAGAACTGCGAATCGTCCGGTAGATGAAAACCACAGCGATCGTTTCATCGCATCAGAGACGTGGATCACTGTCTCAACTGATTCTGACGCCCACGCCTCGTGAATAATCCGGGGTGAAACACGCATCGCCGGATCCGGAGGGAGCGATTGCCGGAGCGTCGGACGCGGCAATGAGGTTGGATGATGTTCAGGAGGTTCGAAATCGAAGGACGTGTTTAAGTGTTGGAGTAAGTTCAGCGTCCTTGATCCGGCCTACTGATTTGCGACCTCCACTCGGAGAATCGCCGCGGCGATCTCAGCTTCTGAACTTCCTTTCGGTCTCTGAAACCCGTGGCCTCACGGCAAACGGCTCACGATTCGCCACCGCGCACGGCCCGCACAACCAGCGGCTCACTTTCGTGGTATCCTTGCAATCGCGAAACGACGTCGTCCATCTGAAACCATGCCCAGCCCAAACAGGTAAGCCCTGCATGACGCCTGCGATCCAAACCACAGCTCTAAGCAAAAACTACGGTGACTTCCAGGCCGTCAAAGAAGTCAATCTGCTGGTCGCGCCGGGGACGCTCTATGGATTCCTTGGCCCCAACGGAGCCGGCAAATCGACCACCATCAAAATGCTCACCGGCATTCTCAAACCCGCATCGGGTTCGATCCAACTGCTCGGCGGCGACCCGTGGAATCGAAGCCAGGCCATTTCGATCAAGCAAAAAATTGGCGTCGTCCCGGAAGATCTCGCCCTGTTTGACAACCTCAAAGCCCGCGAACAACTGGCCTTTGTTGGCCAAATGCACTTGATGGACAAAAAGACCATCGTCCAGCGCGGCGAAGAACTCCTCGCACTACTCAAGCTCGAAGACGTCGACACCAAGCTTACCGTCGAGTACTCACACGGCATGAAAAAGAAACTGGCACTCGCCTGCGCTCTGCTTCCCAATCCGTCACTGCTATTTTTGGACGAACCCTTCGAAGGCGTCGACGTGGTCACCGCGCGCGTGATCCGTGACATCCTTGGCAGCTACGTCGAAAAAGGCGGAACCGTCTTTGTCACCTCGCACGTCATGGAAATCGTGGAAAGAATCTGCACTCACGTGGGCATCATTGCCGGCGGCCGACTGGTCGAACAGTGCTCACTCGACAGCCTTCGTCAGCGGACGACTCTGGAAAACCGATTCGTGGAACTGGTCGGCGAGTCTGCGGAGGTTTCGACAAGCCTCGAATGGCTGAGCGCCGACAACGACCGAGATTCTCCTGCGACAGCCCAATCTCCAACCGATCCACAACCACCTACCACCGGGGAGTCCGCGGTTTGAACTGGAGACAACTGCTGGCGCTGATCAAAGTCCGCTTCCAGCTCACAAAAAATCAGGTCGGCAAGGGAGGGCGATTTAACGCGCTTCTCTACTCGATCGTTTGTTTCGTGGCGATGGGGCTTTCCATGGTCGCGTTTTTTGTCGCTGCCTGGGGAGGCTATTTTCTCTTTGGCCGGATCAGGGATCCTGGCATCTTTTTCGTCTGGAATCTGGTCACGGTGAGCGTCGCAGCAGTCGCCTTTTTTGATTTCATTGGAACGATTCAAAAGAACGACGTCATTGAAATTGAAAGGCTGCTGCACTTACCGACCCGATTTGGCGGGGCGTTTGTTATCAACTTTCTCAGCTCCATGGTCAACTTTCAGACGATGGTGCTTTTCCCGGCGATCATGGGATTGGCCGTAGCCATGCCGCTGGCCAAAGGCTGGTCCTGCGCAGTCGCAGTGCCGCTGGCCGCTGCCTTTATCCTGATGATCTTTTCAGCCACCTACTGGGCTCGTGCATGGCTGATGGCCCGGGCCCAAAACCAACGCGTCAGAGGATGGCTGGCGATTGCTTTGCCCTTTGCGATGATCGCCGTTTTCATGCTCGTCGCGGAATACGCTGACTTTGTTTCGCCGTATAGCTTTCTTGGAAAGTCACCCGTGGGCCCGATTTCACTTGGCATCGAATCCGCCATGACCGACGGCAGCCTTGTCAACGCTGCCCTGGGCACCTGCAGCATGCTGGCAGTTGCCGCCGGAGCCCTCGTCTTCAGTTGGCGATCGAGCCTGAAAAAGCTTACTGGCGAAAGCTCAGCGGCAACGGCGAACACCAAATCTGCAAAAAGCGAGGACTGGATCAACATGCGGCAGTTCACCCAACTCCCGCTGATGTCGCCTTACGCTTCTGCGGTCGCCAACTGCACGATCAAGAGCCTGCTTCGCGCGCCCGAAGTCCTGGCCGCACTGCTGCCGGTGGCCGCTGCCCTGTTCCTTGGCGCGCCCTACTTGCTGGGCTGGGAAGGCTACGAGGTGTCAGAACTTGTTCGGGAATCGATCCCAATGATGTCGATCTTTCTGACGCTGATCGGCTTTCCGGCGTTTCTATTCAGTACATTCAGCTACGACCGCGACGGATTTCGTGCCTACGTGCTCTCGCCAGCGCCCAGAAAAGAAATCCTCCACGGCCACAATGTCGGGATCGGAATCCTTACGTTTGCATGCGGCGCAGCGACGCTTGGACTGGTTCAGTGTTTCTTTCCGTGCGGACCAGGCTGGTTTCTTGGTCACCTGATTCAAATTTTATCCTCCTACCTTCTGTTGGCACTGCTGGGGAACCTGATTTCGGTTTTTCTTCCGATTGGATTCAAACGCGGTTCCATGACACCGGTCAACGTAAAGATCCTGCCGATGGTGGCGATTTACGTCGGCGTGCTCATCGGGCCAGCACTCGCGATGACTCCCACGTCGATCTGCTGGAGCCTCGCGAAACTGTTGTACTTTTCATCCATCTCCTTTCCATCCGGATGGGCGTATCTTCTGCTGTCACTGGTGCAACTTGGCATCGTGCTGCCAGTGTACAAACTCTGCCAGGCACCGCTTGGCAACAGCCTGTGGGACCAGGAAACAGAGATCGTTCAGGTCGTGGCCAACATCCCGGAATAAGCCCGGATTATTCACGACGACGGGCTGATTCTACGTCCAGCCATCGGGAGCAAGGGAAAAGCTGAATTTCAACAAGAATTGCGAATCATCCGGTAGATGAAAACCACCGCGATCGTTTCATCGCATCAGCGCTGCGGATCACTGTCGGAACTGATTCTGATGCCACGCCTCGTGAATAATCCGGAATAAGAAACGCGATCGGGAAGCGATCAGGACGCGTCGTTCGAAGACTGACCATGTTCATAGTCATCCACCGCCGACACGTAGAGTGTTTCCTTGAATCCCCCACCCGCCACGACAACCAAATCGCCATACAAGTCATCCTGTTTCGTTTCCACGCCGTGGTGCCTGGCCAACTCCAGAATGGCGAGGAAAATTGAAACCATCGATGACTTGTGCATCCCGATTTCGAACAGCTCAAAGAAAGACAACTTTTTCTGTTCCACGATCCGCGCGTGGATCCGCTGCATGTACACGTGAATCGGAGTGTCGTCGTACACAATGCTCGCATCTTCGACCACGGTTCTGTCGCGAAGCACGCGGCCAAAAGCACTCACCAGATCCCACAACTCTATTTCGCCAATCGGCTGATCGGAAATGTCAATCACCCTGGCAGGCAGATCGTCGGCCACCCGTGCGTGACGACTTCGCCAGTCTGCCGCATGATCGCTCAACAGTGAACTTGCATCGCGAAATTTTTTGTACAACAGCAAACGATGCACAAGGTCTTCGCGGGGATCTTCCAGTTGTTCCCCGGGTTCCGACGTTTCGAATTCGTTGCGAGGCAACAAAGCTCTCGCTTTAATTTCGACCAGGCGACTGGCGACGTCCACGAAATCGCCCACTGAATCGATTGAGATTTCCTTGAGCACTTCCAGGTGTTCGAGGAATTCATGCGTCACTTTGGCAAGCGCAATTTCGGTGACTTCTACCTCGTGGCGTTTCACTAGGTACAACAGCAAGTCCACCGGACCGCGAAAGACAGAACTTGTAACCTGAAAACTCAAATGCGTACTTCAACCAAACTGAGAATGTTTTTGTAAACCGGATCGGGAATTGTCGGCCCCACAGGTTAGCCGGATTCGGGCTTTGACAAAACGCAAAACCGTTTCAATGCGCGATCGCGTTGTGGGTCTCGAATCGATCATCGCAACGCGCCCCGATCTTTTGACTAACCCGATTATATTGGTTGTTTTTCAAACATTGCCTGACCCCAAAAAGCTTTGGAAAATACACAACTTTTCAATGCAAGCACTTTTGTTAGCTGCCGATATCCCCCATGTTGCCTGATCGGAATTGGCAAATTGCAAATCCCCCCCGAACTGGTCAGCGGGAAGGTCAATCGCAACAAGTTTCGCAAAAATTGTTTTGGAGTCCTCCACAGCATGCAACCACGAAAAAGTCGTCAGCCCAACGGCTTGCAACAACTTGATTCGCTCAGAAAACTCGTCTCAAAAGTCCTCTGTCAACAAAGCGATTTCGAAGAAGGCATTTTTCAGATTACGGAACAGCTACTGAAGCGTGGCAACAAAATGTGCGGCATCTTTTTTTGTCTGCACGGACCACGCAGCGTGAAGCTTACCGCGATCTGGGAAAGCACCCACAATTCGGTTCGCTTTTATGGATCAAACGGCGAGAAATTCAAAACCACGATTTGGGAAGCGTAGAGTCGGAGCTTTGACAGCGACTCGCGTCACCAATTAAAAATAACTACAAGGATATACATATGTTAGTTCTTTCCAGGAAGGAAAGTGAGAAAGTACTCTTGGGTGAGGAAATCGTTTTAACCATAGTTCGAGTTTCCGGAGACCGTGTTCGATTGGGTATCGAAGCACCTTCGGAGATGCTTATTCTACGAAAGGAATTGGAGGATACCGCAGCAGACACCCGAAGTAGCGAGAACAAAAAAGCCGCCTGATTCTGGCGGCGTCGAAAGACTTGAAGGATTGGGTCACCCGGCGTTTGCAATAGCAGCCCAGCCGCAGCTTGTCGCTTCCCCTGAAATGCATCCATCGATGTGAGTTCAGAGGATCATCCAAAATCCCGTTCGCGACCGGGGTTTTAAGCCCGCCTTCATGCTCTAATTGTTATCCAGAAACGTGAATCATGTCGCTCAATGCCACGAAGAAATCTCACCCAGAGGTTTCTTCGTGATGTTGGGAACTGTCGCGTCTTTCGACGGAAACCCAGCCACCAACACAAGAAAGGCCCTTTCGTTGGTGGGTCGGTCAAGGATCCGGTTGAGGAACTTCATGGGGCTGGGAGTGTGAGTCAACGTCGCGCAACCTGCGTCGTGAAGCGCCGCGATCAAAAAGCCTGTCGCGATGCCAACCGATTCATTGACGTAATAGTGTTTCACTTTCTCACCCTCTTGGTCCACACCAAAGGATTTGGCAAACACGACAATCAATGTTGAAGCCACTTCCAGAAAAGGCTTGCTCTCATCGGTGCCCAGCGGTGCCAACGCGTCGAGCCAGTCCTGTGGCGCTTTGCCGTGATAGAACTCGTACTCTTCGGCTTCGGCGGCTTTGCGGATTTCCGCTTTGGTTGCCGGATCCTGGACAACACAAAAATGCCATGGCTGCAAATTGGCTCCGTTGGGAGCCGTGCCGGCAGACAACAGGCAGTTCTCAATCACCCCTCGAGGCACCATCCGATCGGAAAAGCTTCGAATACTTCTCCGGTTTTGAATTTTTCCGTAAAACTCCAAAGCTTTTTCCTCCATTTGTGCTGGGGTAAGCGACGGGAAGTTCTCCAAGGGAATGTGTTCTTCTTTTGACATCTGCTGGACCCGCGAATTGCAAGGTGCCTCTGGTGGATGGGGCTGGAATCATCAATTATCATAAGAAAAGGTGGCAGTAAGCTTCAAGCCACCTCTGAATCACTTCTCCTTCTGTCATCCGCATGTCGCCAGTCCGATTTTTCAGCACGGTCCCGTTGCGCAGTCTGCTGCTTGTCTTTGCAGTCGTTGCGGCGAGCTTTTCGACTGCCAAAACTGTGATGGCAGACATCACGCTGTCGAAACTTTTTTCGGATCATATGGTGTTGCAGCGGCAAAGCTCTCTGCCGGTTTGGGGGACGGCAACGCCCGGGGTCAACCTGACGATCACGTTTGCTGAAAATAAATACACCGCCACCGCCGATGCCAAAGGACGCTGGAGCACCTCGATCGTGACCGGCGAAGCAGGCGGGCCATTTGAACTGCAGGTCAACGAAGACGGATCAGAGTTGACCGTCGGAGTTGCAAATATTCTTGTCGGCGACGTTTGGATCTGCGGGGGACAATCCAACATGGCCTGGCCAGTTTCCAAGGCCCTGAATCCGGAAACTGAAATTGAGCATTCGAGAAACTTTCCAAAGATCCGGCTGTTTTCGATCGAGCGAACCACGTCCCCCAAGCCACTGGATGCCTTTGGCGTGGTAAAGCCCTGGGCGGTTTGCGGGCCCGACAGTGTGGCGGACTTTTCGGCGGTTGGTTACTTTTTCGCCAAACGGATTCGCAAGGATATTGAAGATGTACCCATCGGGTTGATCAACGCGTCGATGCCGGGTTCGACTTGCGAAGCATGGATCTCGCGTCCGGCGCTTGATTCTGTTGAAGAGTTTGCTCCGCTGCTGAAGCACTGGGACGAAAGCCAGGAAGTCACCGGACCGAGCCATCCGGCGAATTTGTACAACGCCATGGTGGCCCCGATGACACGCTTTCCGGTCAAAGGCGTCATCTGGTATGGTGGCGAAGCCAACGTGGGACGCGGGCATCAGTATCGCTCTCTGTTTCCAGCCCTGATTGCCGATTGGCGGAAAAATTTTGGCCAACCGAATTTACCATTTGTATTCGCCCAACTGGCTCCGTTTCAGTACCTGGACCGTGGTGAATTTGCGCTTCAGGAAGCCTGGGAAACGCAACTCAAAACAGCGCTGGATGTTCCAGCGGTCAGCATGGCCGTTCTTTTGGACGTCGGGAAAATGGACGACATTCAACCGCGAAACAAACAGTCCGTCGCCCAACGCCTGGCGAAACTTGCTCTCGCAGATGTCTACGGGATTGAATCCGCATCCGCAGCCAGAGGCCCGATGTTTCAATCCATCTCAAACCAGGGATCCAAAATCCGGGTCGCCTTTTCACAAACCGGCAATCAGCTTCGCATCGGCGAAACTAATCCCGAGTTAATTGGTTTCGAGATTTGCGGCCAAGACAAAGTGTTCCACCCCGCCTCGGCGACGATCGTGGAGGATATCGCGGTTGAAGTCAGTAGCCCGAAAGTCGATCAACCGATTGCAGTCCGCTTTGGATGGAACCTAGAAGTCACACCGAACCTTGTGAACGAAAGCGGCCTTCCCGCATCCCCGTTTCGCTCGGACGACTTTCCGATCGCTTCCGAAGGCAAACACTTCTAACGCGGATCGCACTCTGAACCCGGATTATTCACGAGGCGTGGGCGTCAGAATCAGTTCCGAAAGTGATCCGCAGCTCTGATGCGATGAAACGATCGCTGCGGTTTTCATCTGTCAGATGATTCGCAATTCTTGTTGAAATTCAGCTTTTCTTTTGCTCCCGTTGGCCAGCCGTAGAGTCAACGCCCGTCGTCGTGAATAATCCGGGCTGAATTCCGCACGCTCCATTCCATACGCTACCCAAACAGCCCGGCGTACATTTCCTCATTGAACCCCACCACCATGACATTCCCGGTCAGCAGCGTCGGTGCCCGCAAGTTTCCCGTCGGACCGAGCACCAGTTTGAGGATTTCCTCCCGGGTCAAATCCGTTTTCGTCAAATCGACCTCCACCACCTTCTTCCCCCTGGCGGCAAATAACTTTTTCGATTTGTCGATCAGTCCGGCGGCCTGATCTTTTTGATGAACATCTTTTTTCGCGTTAACGCTGGTTTTGGGTTCGATCCCGGCATTGGCAAGAAACTCTTGCGTTTTTACACAGGTCTTTCAGCCATTGCGAAGGTAGCTCCAGTCAACTTTTTTTGCCATTTTGCGATTCTCCCTGGGTCGCTGCGCCAGCGGTTTGACAATCCACCTGGCAGCCCGTCAAATATTGATTGTTGCGAGCACAGTATCTGAACCTGCGCGGCAAATGTTAACGGCCCAATTCAAATTTTCTCGTGGCATCGCCACAACGATTTAATGAGCGATTCAACAACTGTTTCCGGCATTGTCCACCTGATCGAAGAAACCAAAACCTACGGCCAAAAGGGCTTTCGCAAGCGACTGGTGGTACTTGAAAAGGACAATGGACGTTTTACCAACTACATTCCGATCGATTTCCTGCGCGACGCCTGCGACACCGTGGATGACATGAACGTGGGCGACGAAGTCGAAATTACCTACCAGCTTTCGGGTCGCAAGTGGCAGCGAGACCCAAACAGCGAAGTCAAATTCTTTCTGTCCGCCGAAGCGTTCAGCTTTAAGGTTCTGAGTTCTGGCGGTTCCTCGAGCGATGGCTCTTCCACCGGCCCAGGGGAAAAAAATGCAAACGACGCGTTCTCTGAATCTTACGACGAGAACGACATTCCGTTCTAGCTCCAGAACGAAACATCGCACTGCCTGAAGTCAATGGCCGAAGTCAATGGCCAAAGTCAATTCCGCATTTTTGAGCCCGGATTGTCCAGCAATCGTGCCGGTGACCGTTAAGCCCCGGAAGCCAATCAACACCCGCGTCACAAATAATTCGGGTTAAGTTCTTTGCTTTTTAACTTTTTGGAAAAACCCGCCGATACACCTTTGGTGTTCAGCTAAAAGTTGATACGCTCCGCGACCAAAATAATTGCTCGGGCATCCGATTTGCATCTTCTTGCTTTTCATTGTCCTTAAGCTATTGTTTGAACACACCTGACTGATTCGTCAGTCGGTTAAGTCATTTGGCAATTACGGCTGAGGGACCAATTTTCGGGTTAACCGGAGTCATTAGTGGCTAGTGCTCAGCACGTCCGACTTCCGTTTTTCTCCCAGCGACTCCCATCGCTGCGAAATCGCCAGATGAACTTTTGCCGCATCGCTTTGCTTTGCGGTTTTTTCATGCGCCAACCTCTTTTGGTGGCACGTTCACGGCGAAAGTTCATTTTTCGTAGGACAATTTTTCCAAGCCGCCACCGCTGGACACGAATGGTCGGGAAATGAACGAAATAAAAATCAAGGGCTTCACGATCCACGACGAAAATGGCGTGACGACGGTGCGACAGAAAGTCGGGCTCTTCTTGCGGATTTTTCTTTTGGCTTTCATATCGGTATGGATGACCGGCTGGACTGTGGGCTGCGTTGCTTTGACGGTGGGTTTGGTCAATCAATTTGCATTTTTTAGTCTTCTGTTTGCGATTCCCTTTTACGTTGGCTGGCTGGCGGGGGCGACGGCGCTGGTCGCGTCGTTTTCACCAGGGGCGTCGGTGACTTTGAACCGAACGGAACTTGAGTTTCGCAATATCCCTTTGCTCAAATCGATGAACAGACGAATTGCCTTCAAGGAGATTTCACAGGTGCTCGTCGAGTTCGAAGACAACAGCTACGACCTGATCGTCAAATCTTCAGGCAACGACGCGACACTGTTCCAAAGTCACAGAAAAGAATCCCTTGAATCGATTCGCGAGATTCTTCAACAGAAGATCCCAACTCTACACACATTACCGGACGCCGATGAATCGAGAGTCGATGAATCGAAAGTCGACCGCCCTAAAATTGCAAAGCACCGCACCACCAGGCCGGAAGAAACCACGTGGCAATTTGAAAACAAGTTCGGTCAAACCCGTTTGGTAAACCCGGGAAGCTTCGCGCCTGCTGCTGCTCTGGTCACCATGGGAATCTGCCTGTTTTGGAATGGAATCGTCGGCTCGTTCGTCGTCCAGACGGTCGCTGAAGTATTCGCTGGAAATCCCGAATGGGGAAAAGCCCTGTTTCTGATTCCGTTCATACTCATCGGACTCGTGTTCCTTGTTGTCACACTCGCGATTTGGTGCGATCCGTTTCGCCTGATTGAATACACCTTTTCCCATCGCGAAATCAAATGGCGGCACGCTTATTTTGGAATAGGAATTTCAAAAACACTGGCCATGGTAGGTGAAGTAAATGTCCTGATCACTTTCGACAGTAGCTTGGACGAACCGGCCCAAGGCGATGATTACGAACTGATGTTCTTTTCCAAAACTTTTCCGCGAGAGCTGAAGATCTCGCCGCTGACTCTCGCCGAGGCCGAGTGGATTGCGACGGAACTGGAAGAGCGGCAGAGATTCAAGGTCGACCGGAACATCGAAGACTGGCAGCCGGACTAACACGGGTGAGCCCGTGATTTTATTCACCGCGATGCGAGTGCTCTCCCTTTGCAGTGCTCTCCTTCGGCAGTGCTCTCCTTTGGCAGTGCTCTCCTTTGGCAGTGCTCTCCTTTGGCAGTGCTCTCCTTTGGCAGTGCTCTCCTTTGGCAGTGCTCTCCTTTGGCAGTGCTCTCCTTTGGCAGTGCTCTCCTTTGGCAGTGCTCTCCCTTTGCAGTGCCAGAGACGCAACCCTCCCCGGCGGTGAGCC
>CALFWR010000051.1 GCA_937928555.1 uncultured Pirellulaceae bacterium | reverse complement strand
AGGAGCAAGGGAAAAACTGAAATTCAACAAGAAATGTAAACCATCCAGTAGATGAAAACCACAGCGATCGTTTCATCGCATCAAAGTCGCGGATCACTGTTTCAACTGATTCTGACGCCCACGCCTCGTGAATAATCCGGGTTGATGAATCAAACTTTGTCTTTGGAAAAGCTGGTCCATCGGCAAAGCTGGTTCATCACCAGGAGTTGTTCCTACATCACCGGCGCGAAAGGATTGGCAATTCTTAAATCCATTTCTGCCGATTCGTCTAGCTGGACATCAAACTCGGCCACCAATCGCAACCCATGCCCGTCCTGATCCCTGCTGACATCATCGCTGCCAGGCAAGTCTGTCTTTTTGTCTTCTGCGTCATCGACATCAATCTCGTAGGGAGCAAGTTCACCACGGATGACTTTCACATCGCGCGGTGCGGTGATCCCCAATCGCACCGTGCTGCCGCTGACCTTGAGGACCTGAATTTTGATATTGGAGCCAATAACAATCGTTTCGTTTTTTTTGCGTGAAAGTACCAACATGATCTTCTCCCTGACTGGTGATGGTTTGATAGTGGGTTGTCCACTGGCGTCACAAGTACTATTGGCCCAAGCCCGGACACATCAGGTCACAGCTGTCGGAAAGAATTTTGAGAATGCAAAAACGCCAGCAAAATGCGGTGGGACGGAGTGATAACCGGTGTATTTTGACAGCACATTTGCTGGGGTACGGGCGCGACGGCGGGCGGAGTGGGTGTGTGCGTGACGGCAGAAGGCGTGTGCTTGCTACTTTTGACCTGATACTTTGGGCTCAATTAACCGCCCTGAATCAGCCGCCCTGATTTGCCAGCTTTGGGCGCTCGACGCCCAGTACCTCCGCCAGCTTCTTGCGGAACAATTCGCAAAGCCCCTGAAGCTCCGCGATCGAAAGCTGCTCGGTCCTCGCGTCGGCCTTCAGCCCGGCAGCACTCAACACCGAATCCACTTGTGGCTTGTCCAGTTGCCCTTTGAATGCACTCACCGCCACGCTGCGAAGATACTTGCGGCGATGAAAGAACATCGCTCGCACAAACGCATAAAAGAAATCCACATCCTCGACCGAACCCCGCTTTTCAGGCCGATGCACGATCTTGAGAATCGCTGAATCGACCTTCGGCCGCGGCCAGAAAACATGCGGCCCCATCACACGAACCAGCTCGGTGTCACACAGACTTTGCACCCAAACGCTGAGCGCACCATAGTCTTTTGAACCCGGACCGGCGGTAATCCGGTCTGCCAGCTCTTTCTGGATCGTCACGCTCATCAAATCGGGCACGAACTCGCTACGCAACAGGTTCGCAACCACCGGCGTGGCAATGTTGTACGGCAGATTGGCAGCAAGCTTGAACCGACGCGCAGGGTCCGCCGCCAAAGCCGCCCCAATCGCGTCCATTACCCGCACATCAAACTGGTTCTTGTTCTTCAAAGCATCCTGCTTGAGCATTTGAACATTCTCAAACGCTTCCAGTTCTTCCGATGCCATCTGATAAAGATACCCATCGATCTCCACGGTAATCACATGGGCAGCGTCTTTTGCCAGAATCCCGGTCAGCGACCCCATCCCGGTCCCAATTTCAAGGACCACGTCGTTGGAGCCAACATTGGCCGTTCTGGCGATCATCTGAATCAGGTTCAGATCGACCAGAAAGTTCTGCCCGTGCCTCTTGTTCGGATTCAGGCCGACCTCTTCGAAGCGACGCGAAAGATACGTCACCGTCTGCCGGCTGACTTTGCGACCAGAGCCATCTTCACCGGCAGGCTCCTGCTCTACCGGCGATTTTTCATCGACGCTTTCACCGGGCTCGGAAGTTTCTCCGGCAAGCTTCCTTGCTGCCAACTCGCGGGCCTTGGCCCAGGGTTCAGTTTCGTTGGAGTTGTTGCTGGACATATTTTGCCAAAAGGTCTGTTTCTATATTTACTGCGTCGCCAGGTTGGCGTGTGCCCAATGTCGTCACTTCGAGAGTGTGCGGAATCAACGCCACGCTGAATCGGTCCTGCTGGACGTCAACCAGCGTCAAGCTAATCCCGTCCACCGCGACCGATCCCTTGCTGGCCATCTGCCGCGTCAATTCAGCTGGAAGCCTGAACCAGAACGTCGCCCACGGGCCGTCTTCGATCCGCTGGTCAACGGTCGCGACCGCGTCGACGTGTCCGCTGACGTAATGACCGCCCATTCGTTGCCCCACGGCAAGACTTCGTTCCACGTTGACGTGGTCTCCAGCCGACAATTCGCCCAAGTTCGTGCGGCTGAGCGTTTCCTCGCCAGCCTGAAAAGTCAGGTGATTGCCATCGATCGCGACCACTGTCAGACAGCAGCCGTTAATGCAGATGCTGTCGCCGATTGCGGCATCATCGCAAATCAATCGCGATTCAAGGGTCAGGTCGGACGAATTCCCTTTGGATTCGACGCCCACCACTTTCGCCATTTCTTCGACCAGACCGGTAAACAAGCAAGCTTCTCCTGTGTGAAAAGGCCCGAGTTTACTCCGAGGGTGGTATTTCTGGAGGTGCGAACTTGAAAGAATTCCGCAACGCAGCCGATTCAGCGCAAAAAAAATGAAGGGTTCCAGCTCGCCGCTACCGGAACCCTTCTAAAGTTGGCTGTCCGATTTGGAACCAAAGGTTCCGGCTCGGAGACCCACAGCCACTAGAGGTATCGGCGCTTGGCTGCCATAGATCGACAAAAAGAAACGACATAGGGATTAGTCCTCAAAACGTGCACAGTCCGATGTTAATCTGTAACGCTGGTAACGGCTAAGCCAACTCGGGCGAGGCTCGAACCCAAAAAGTCAACGTCCGCAGCGGCCAACGGAGTGTCAAATCGGCCTCTCCTGAAATCAGGAGCCCCTGGTTAGAATGTGCGGAATTGGACTTTAGCCCAAACATCCAAAATCCACAAAAGCTGAATCATGCCCGAATCCAACGGCTCTCCCAAAATCGCAAAACTCGCCCTCGAAGACGGCACCGTGTTCACCGGACAGTCCTTTGGTGCTCGCGGCACAACGACCGGCGAAGTCGTCTTCAATACATCGATGACCGGCTACCAGGAGATTCTCACCGATCCCAGCTACTGCGGGCAGATCATCACGATGACCTATCCGGAAATTGGAAACTACGGCGTCAACCCCGAAGACGTCGAAAGCGTCAAGCCGCACCTGAGCGGCTTTGTGGTTCGCAACGTCAGCGAGATCGCCAGCAACTTTCGCTCCAACGAGACGATCGACGGGTATCTCAAGAAAGTCGACATCGTCGCGATTGCAGGGATCGACACCCGTGCCCTGGTGCGAAAGACCCGTTCCGTGGGTGCCCTCAAAGGCGCCATTTCCACAGAAATCCTCGACGACACCGAACTGGTCAAAGTCGCCGCCGACAGCCCGGGGCTCGTCGGTCGCGACCTGGTCAAAGAAGTCCTTCCCCAGCAACCGATCGACTGGAGCGACCAACTCAGCCAGTGGTGGGACTTGCGCCGCGACTCACAACCGGTCAACGAAAACTCGCCCGTCGTCGTCGCTCTGGATTTCGGCATGAAGCAAAACATCGCCCGCCACTTGGTCGATCAGGGCTTCAACGTTCGCATCCTTCCAGGCACCGCGACGGCCGAAGAGGTTCTTGCCTGCAACCCGCAGGGAGTGTTCCTTTCCAATGGACCCGGCGACCCCGAACCGCTGGACTACGCGATCAAAACAATTTCCCAACTGCTGGGCAAAGTCCCAATCTTCGGCATCTGTCTGGGCCATCAATTGCTGTCACTGGCTTGCGGAGCCAAAACGTACAAGCTCAAGTTCGGCCACCGCGGTGCCAACCAGCCCGTCCAAGAAGTCGCCACCGGCAAGATCGAGATCACGTCGCAGAATCACGGTTTCTGCGTCCAGCCGGACAACCTTCCGGACTGCCTCGAAGTCACCCACGTCAACCTCAACGACGATACGATTGCTGGCGTCCGCCACAAGACGCTGCCCGCTTTTAGCGTCCAGTACCACCCCGAAGCCTCCGCTGGCCCCCACGACAGCCAGTACCTGTTCAGCCGTTTCCGCGAATTGCTGAACGAAGCCTCCGCAAAGGCTTAGCCGGAATTATTCACGACAACGGGCGTTGATTTGCGTTGACGAATTCCAAACCAGAGACTCTTTTCCAACCGGTGCGATGTTCATTGGCTAAACTGCAAGTTACGCCCACGCCTCGTTAATAATCCGGGCTTAGATTTCGGAGAGCCTCGTAGTTCGTAGGACCGGCTTTAGCCGTTTAGTCCGGCACTCCAGACTGTGATTTTTTCGATCACCCTCCCATCTGGGAGAGTCGGCGGCTCACCGCCGGGAAGGGTTGCGAGGCTGACGTTGTCAAAAGCAGAGCATTGGCATCGCGGTGTATAAACCCGAATTATTCACGAGGCATGGGCGTCAGAATCAGTTCCGACAGTGATCCGCGACTCTGATGCGATGAAACGATCGCTGTGGTTTTCATCTACCAGACGATTTACATTTCTTGTTGAAATTCAGCTTTTCCCT
>CALFWR010000050.1 GCA_937928555.1 uncultured Pirellulaceae bacterium | reverse complement strand
GTCGGGTACATGTAGGCATTATCAAACACCAGACTCTGATCAGCCAAGGCGTCCAGAGCGGGGGTCTCAAACCATTTTGATCCATTGAACCCAACGTCGGCGTACCCCAAGTCATCGGCCATGATGAAGACGATGTTAGGTGCGCGCTGCGCCGTCGACTGGGCGTTCGTGTCAGCAATCGGAAGACACGTAAAAAAGACTGCCGCTAGAACAACAGCCAAAAAGTTCGTTCGAGTCATTGGGGACCAAGCTGCGAAAGCGTTTTGAGATGAGTTAAAGTAGTACTATAAAGTTGATTTTGTTTAAGCCCGGATTATTCACGAGGCGTGGGCGTGACTTTTGGTTAACCCAATGATTCCGGTATCAGCCGAAAGCAAAGCCTGCTTTGGACTTCATCAGCGAGGTGAACCGAAATCCCGGAGGCAATCCTGCGTTGGGGTACCCCTAGCGTGACTTAAATGGCAATCAACGCCCGTCGTCGTGAATAATTCCGGTTAAGAATCAAAGCCATCAACTCAGCCAGATAGTTTAACTCCAAAGCGGATCGATCACGCCCTTGAATCCGGCACTCGTGGCCTTTGTGGTTCAGAATTAACCAAGAGTTCGAAAATACCTCCAGCAGGACTCGAACCTGCAACATCCGCTTTAGAAGAGCGGTGCTCTATCCAGTTGAGCTATGGAGGCTTTCACTTTTTTCGACTCCGGTAACCTCGAGGTAACCCGTTGGCCGAAAACAACCTTAAAAGGTGCAGGATGTTGGAGCATCCGGCGGTCAAAGACGTTCGCTTGTTTGAGAAGAAAACGCCCAAGACGGTCGGAAATTCTACACGCCGAAAGCCAACAAGGCCATATGCAGAGTTTCCACTATTTGCCCACGACAACGGGCAATAGTGCGGAAGATCGGCGGCAAGCTCAATTCGTTCTGAAAACGGACAACCCCACCGCGGCCCTGAAGAAGCACAACCAAGAGCATCCACATTTCTGGCAGATTTGGCTGGAAAGAGAGTCGCGTTGGCCAGGCTTGCCTGCGCACTGGCACGACCGAGGAATAACCCGGGGGCCGCCTGCCGGTCAACTCGACTGCGGCAATGCCATTGGTAACAATGATTCAACTCGCAACTGCACTTCCAACCCGCAGGAACAAGCATGCCTAACGCTCAATGGTATTTCCAGCAGCAAACTATCGGCAATCCAGATACCGAAGGTCCAGTTTCTCACCAACAGCTTCTGGCACTTATTCGATCCGGGACCGTCAAGCCTAAAGCCCTTGTTTGCAGCAACGAGGTTACCCAAGGCCAATGGCTTTCCGCCGCAAAAGTCCCTGTCCTTCGCGAAGCTATGGAGAGATTCAGGCAGGAAGCGCAGCAGCAGAAGGCGGAAAAGAAGAAAGCCGCTGCCGACGAACGGATGCAACGAGCTCAGGAGAGAGACAAGCGAAGGCAGGAGCAAAGGACCGCCAGCCTGACTGCTTTTGAGCAAGAGTTTGGCAAAGAAAGTGGACTGATTGGAGGTAGGGACAGCCCAAAAAAGTTTGTTCAAACATGTGAGCGATTCATATTTGGAATACGAATAATCGGCTGGGGCATTTTGATTCTCGTAGCGATTGGTCAGATTGCCGCCATCGTTGTTGGTGTTGTAGCTCAAAAGGACGGAGCTCTTCAGGCGTTGCAGGCTTCTTCAGCGGCCGGCCTGGCGGGTTTTTTCGCAATTGCCATTCAGCTTGCCATTGGCTGCATCGTAATTGAAGCAAGCGTTTTGTTCCTGCGATTCATGAGAATGATCGTGGTGCTTCTCGATGACAAGAAACACACATGAGCCAGAGTGGCGGGACCATCAACCCGGACTATTCACGACCACGGGCGTCGATTCTACGTCTGGCCAACAGGAGCAAGGGAAAAGCTGAATTTCAACAGGAAAAGTAAATCATCCGATAGATGAAAAACACAGCGTTCGTTTCATCGCACCAGAGCCGCAGATCAGAGTCGGAACTGATTCTGACGCCCACGCCTGGTGAACAATCCGGGTTCACATGTGGTAAAAAACAGCCATGGCTATGGCCTGAACAAACGCGGCCAGCCAAGCGATGGCTGGAAAGACCACCCCAATGTCTGGCTGAAAACCAACGGGATCCTGAAACAGGAACAGTACCGCCGCCAACGTAAGCTTGAAAAACGAGAGTCAAACAAATGCCCAATCCTTTTCACATTGCTTTCCCTGTCAACGATCTTGCTGCAGCACGCGAATTCTATGGTGGCTTGCTAGGCTGCCCCGAAGGACGCAGCAGTGACACGTGGATTGACTTTGATTTGTACGGCCACCAAATCGTGGCTCACTACAAACCCGCGACCGAAACCGCGGATCAATCAGCCCACCACAATCCCGTCGACGGACACGACGTTCCGGTACCGCACTTTGGCGTGGTCCTTGAGTGGGAGCAATGGGGGCAGCTTGCCGAAAAGCTGAAATCTGCGGGCACTGCATTCGTGATCGAGCCATACGTTCGCTTTGCCGGCGAAGTGGGCGAGCAGGCCACGATGTTCTTTCTGGATCCCGCTGGCAACGCGTTGGAATTTAAGGCGATGAAAGACATGTCGCAGCTTTTCGCGGCGTAAGTGAACTTTCTGAACCAGTGGTTCGAACAGACCAACTGCGGCCTGTTGCCTGACACACAATCCCGGATTATTCACGACGACGGGCGTTGATTCTACGCTTGGCCAACAGGAGCAAGGGAAAAACTGAATTTCAACAAGAAATGTGAATCATCCGGTAGGTGAAAGCCACAGCGATCGTTTCATCGCATTAGAGTAAGCGATCGCTGTCTCAACTGATTCTCACGCCCACGCCTCGTGAATAATCCGGGACAGTCAATCTGTTCATCAGTGCAAAACAGCACAACCACGCCCCGTTTACCTGCCGAGCGAACAGGCGTTATTGAACTGCGGCCATCTCCCCTGTGAAGCGCTGGCTTCTGATTCGAATTCCAAAACCACCGAAACTGCAAGATTCGAAACTTGCCAACGAGCCGTTCGGGTATCATAAAAATCACCAACCCATATGGCAATTCAACATGAACTACATGCAGCGACTTTTGTTTGGCACCTTGGCAGTCGCCCTGGCGGTGGAAACTTCCGCAGCCCAGCAGCGGTGGACTCAGTTCCGTGGCGACGATGCCAACCCGGTGGCCCAACAGAGACTGCCGGTCAGCTGGTCAAAGACAGAGAACGTCGAATGGTCAGTCAACATTCCCGGGCGCGGATGGTCTTCGCCGATCGTCACCGGCAATCGCGTGTTCGTGACTTCGGTGGTGACCGATGGTAAATCCAAGAAACCTCAGGTAGGGACGGACTACAGCAACGAACTGGTTGCCAAACTCATCGGCGAGGGTCTTTCGCAGGAACGGGCGATGGCGAAAGTGATGGAACGTGACATTGAGTTACCCAACCAGGTGCAGCTTCACTATTTCCTTCACTGCATCGACTTGGAAACCGGCAGCGAAATCTGGAAACAGAAATACCATTCCGGTAAACCACCGGGAGGCCGACACCGGAAAAACAGTTTTGCCTCTGAAACTCCCGTTACTGACGGAGAGACAGTTTTCGTCTACGCGACTCACATTGGCTTGTTCGCCTACTCGTTCGACGGTCAACAAAAATGGAAAACGAAACTCCAGAGCTATCAGGTGTTCATGGAATTCGGAACGGGAACATCGCCCGTTCTGATCGATGGCAAAATCATCATCGTGGACGACAACGAGGAATCATCCTTCATCGCAGCGTATGACAAATCGACCGGCGACGAGTTGTGGAACAGGGACAGATCAGCGGGAACCAAAAGACCCGGACTTGCCGGCTCAGGTTGGACGACGCCCTACATCTGGCGACACGACAAAGGCACCGAAATCGTGACCGTCGGACCGGGTCTTGCCCGTAGCTACGACACCAACGGCAATGAACTTTGGCGGCTTACCGGCATCTCTCGCGAACCGGCGGCAAGCTCGTTCGCCTTCAACGGCAAGCTGTTGCTCAACGGCGGACGCAATGCGCCCTACTACTCCATCAAACCCGGCGCCAGAGGGGACATATCATTACGCGCGGGTGAACGTGCAAACCAGTTCATCGCCTGGACACGCAAGATGGCCGGAACCTACATCCCTACACCCATCGCCTATCAGGATGCCCTTTATACGCTGCAAGACAAAGGCATCCTTGCCCGCTACAACCTGGGTGACGGCAGACGCAGCTGGAAAATTCGCCTCAAGTCATCCGGCGCTGACTTTACCAGCTCGCCTTGGGCCAGCGACGGCAAGATCTTTTGCCTGAGCGAACAGGGTGATACTTACGTCATCAAAGCGGACAACCAGTTCGAATTCATTGGCGTCAATTCGCTGGGCGAATTTTGCCTGGCCACTCCCGCGATCGTGGGTAATCGACTGCTGTTACGGATCGAATCAAAACTGTATTCGATTCGCGACTCCTCAACCAATTAGAATATTTCACCGCGAAAAGTAGTCATGAATGACCCCTCCACGACAGCCGATACTTCTCCCGTCAAGTCCCGCAGTCAGGGCACCGCGAACATTATCAGAGGCATCGTTGGAGCCATCGTCGGCGGGGGCCTTGGATTGCTGCTGTTCAACCTTGCGTACCAGCAGGGTTATTTCATGTTGGCATTGCCCGGAGCCTTGACGGGGCTCGGCTGCGGGATGCTGTCTCGAACGCGGTCATGGTTGTTGTCGGTAATATGCCTAGCCCTTGCGATCGGGTTGACCACATACGCCGATTGGACCTGCTACGACAAAACCCTCGCCGAGTTCATAAAATCGGTGGGCAATTTGCCGCGGGTGGACCACCTCATGTTTGTGTTCGGCGTCTTGTTCGCGGCGTGGTTTGGTTACGGCAAAAAGTAGATCCCAACGGCACCGTGGTTTGCGGTTCGCGGAGTCGAAACCCATGCCGGGTTTCATGTTCAGCTGTGATCCCGGATTAAATGCTCGGGACCGGGAAGGACCAAAAAAAGCCCCGTCAGCTGGCCTAGCCGACGGGGCTTTGTTTCTCTTGAACGCGTGCTTTTTGGTACCGGAAAAAGCAGTTGTTATTGTTTACCGTTTCCCATTGGGAATCAAAATTCAAATCATGGTGTCGTTGGTAAACCGAGCCTCTCGTTGATAAAAGTGCATTTTGGTCGGAAGTCGGTCGTTGCGAAATTGGCCGCGTATGACGGCACAAAGACTGTTAAACCATATCCCCGGTGAGTCCGGGTCAAGCGATGTGAACGAACGGGTTCGCTCAGATCACTATGCACTTTTTGTTTCAGGCATCTTGAAAGTTCCACCGTTGATCCCTTCGGCGACCATCTTCTCATCGACCATGAACTTGCTGCCTTTGGGCTGTTCAGGAAGGTCATACATGATGTCAAGCATGACCTGTTCGATGATCGATCGCAGCCCACGGGCTCCGGTGTCTTTTTCGATTGCCCTTTTCGCCATCATCTCCAAAGCGCCATCGGTGAACTTCAATTCGCTGCCTTCCATATCGAAAAGGCTTTGATACTGACGAACAAGAGCATTTTTGGGCTCTGTCATCACGCGAATCAACCCGGCTTCGTCCAGTGGAGCCAACGCTGTCGTAACAGGCAGGCGTCCGACGAGTTCAGGGATCAGTCCGTATTCCAGAATGTCATCACTGGTCACCTGTGGCAGGATCTCAGCCATGTCAGCCTCCTCGCGGTGGCCGGATCCGGAACCGAATCCAATCGTACGTTCACCCAAACGTTTGCGGATGATTTCATCTATGCCAACAAAGGTCCCACCGCAGATAAACAGAATGTTACTGGTGTCAATCTGGATGTACTGCTGCTCTGGATGTTTCCTTCCACCCTGGGGTGGAACGTTGGCAACGGTGCCCTCAATCATCTTGAGAAGCGCCTGTTGAACACCTTCTCCCGAGACGTCCCGGGTAATCGAAACGTTGTTGCTGGTCTTTCCGATTTTGTCGATCTCGTCGATATAAATCACACCGCGTTGAGCGGCTTCGATATCGAAATCAGCGGAATGCAGCAGCTTCAAAAGAAGGTTTTCCACGTCCTCGCCGACATAGCCGGCTTCGGTAAGCGTTGTCGCATCGCCAATGGCGAATGGAACGTTGAGAATTCGAGCCAAAGTTCGGGCCAGAAGTGTTTTTCCCGATCCTGTTGGTCCAACCAGCATAATGTTGGACTTGTCGATCTCAACGTCGCCCCCCTCCCAGTCGAGAGACAAACGCTTGTAGTGGTTGTGAACCGCCACCGCCAGAACCTTCTTTGCAGAGGGTTGACCGATGACGTATTCGTCAAGTCGCTCGACGACTTCACGCGGTGTGAGAATCCTGTTGAATAGCTGTTTTTCAGGTCCACGGCGGCGTTGTTCCTGTTCCAGAATGGACTGGCACAGTTCGATACACTCACCGCAGATATAAACATCGCCTGGGCCTTCTACGAGTGGTCCCACGTCGCGATAGTTCTTTCTGCAAAACGAACAATGCGCGTTTTTCTTTGTAGTGCCATTTCGACGACTACCAGTGCCGGTGTCAGCGGGCATTCTAACTCCTCGGTGTTTACAAATCTGTGCCTGACGTTCAGACACGTGTTTGCTCGAACATCAATGGTCGATAACGAATCAACCAATGACGGTGCTTCCTTGCCCGCAAACTTCGAGCTGTTTGTTTACTGTCAGCATTTAAGCTGTCACTTCTTCATAAAGTGCAAGCATCCTGTCGTGACTCGCACAAGCTGAATCATCCGCGAAACGTGCACCAGTCAAACTGACTCGTTTCAACGGACTCAATTCAGCGGTGGTACGCGTCTAGTCCTCTGAATGTTCGTCATCATCACCATTTACTTCAATCGGCGCTATTTGCCCGACGTTGTCGGCCTGTTTTTTCGCAGCCGATCGCCGAATCGCTTCTTTGGCGGCTTCGGTTAACGCCACCGTGCCCTCCTCGTCGTCGATCCGATCGGGCTCGCGAGATTCGGTTTCGGGAAGCGGAACCAAGCCTGCCAATGTTTTGTATTCGCTCTGATCAAGATGACCTTCGTCACGCATGCGACGAAACTCACCGAGATAATCAAACTCTCCGGCACGGCTTTGCCCCACCGCAAGGTTGCGTACCAACGTCAGTGCGTAGTAGGCAAAAAGAACCAACACCGCCAACAGGGCCGGATAAATGATCCAACGCGCCCCCTGAATGGACATAACCCCATCCCACCACTCAAGCAAACTCTGCATCGAAATTGACTCCAAGACCCATGGCCCCCTTTTGTAGGCCACACAAGAAAGTATATCCAATTTGACCGTCAAATTTTAGTTTGTCGGACCAATGAAACCATAACCGTCCCATCGCAACATTGACATATCAGGCCAGTTCGAGGCTTTGCTCGGGTCCGACAGAGCCCAATACCGATGGACAGAAGGAGTTCTGTTCTTTTTGCGGTGAAACTGCGCATGATGTCGCGCGTCTACAAACGGGTTTTCCAAAGACTTGCCGGCAACGTCGTGCCGGGCAACGTGCTGCTGCTGACGGCCTTCTTCTTTTCCTGCAGCCAGACATTTGGCTTTCAGGCAACCTGGCAAAAGAACTTTCAGGCCCACCGGAGAACGATCAAAGTCGTCTCGACCAGCCTCTCGGGCTTTGGGATCCCTTTCAACATCGACGACGAAAACGGCCAATTCATCGAAGTCCAATTGTACGTTTCCAGGGACGAGGGTCAGAACTGGTCTTTCCATTCGCGGCAACCGGTCGCCGCCACCGAATTTCCATTCAAAGCCGATGGCGAAGGCGAATACTGGTTCGCAATCAAGACACTCGATCGAAACCGCAGGCTACTGCCCGATGGAGACGCGATCGCGGAATTGAAGGTAATCGTCGATGCCCAGAAACCCCAACTGGAGTTTCAAATCGAATCCGATCCCGCCGGCAGAGTCATTTGCAGGTGGCAGGCCCGGGACAGGGCTCTGGACGTTGAGTCATTTCGCATCGACTATCGGCCCGCCGAAGGCCAATTCAACGGCAACGCGATTGACGATTCGTGGTCGACCGTTCCGGTGAAGCTTCCCGGAGTGGCACGCAACGGCGCGTGGTCCGATCAGGTCGCATGGTGGCCCGATACTTCCGCAAAGCTGTACGAAGTCCGCATGAGTATCGCCGACGACGCGGGCAACACCGTCCAGGCATCACGGCAAGTCTCTGTCGCAGGTGCTGCATGGCGAAGAAGTTCGTCTTCCTCGACGATGGGCAATCGCTTCTATCAACCTCCCCCCACGAGGCGACCAGCCCCTGCCGAAGCACGACGCGAAACTGCATCCACACAAAGCCCCACCGCAAGCAAAGCCAACTGGAAAAAGACACTGCACGCCATCGAAACCGACTCGCGGTCTACTTACCGTGCCGAATCGAACGAAGGAAATTTCGGTTCAGGCCAGCGAAGCAACCACGCAAACAGGGCTCCCACCCGCCGGGCGTCCAGGGCTCAACAACTCAAACCCCAGGTGGACCCTCGTTGGCGGACCAACACCCCGCCGGCAGCCAAAACCGCGCCTCCCAAACTCGCCGCCAAGCCCGCCAAGCCCGCCAATGGCGAATTCATTGCTCCTCCTTTGCCGGTCGACTGGAGCCCAAACGACCAGAGCGACGTCGAGCAGGTCATCGCTGCGACGCCCCTCGGATCTGCGCCGCAACTCACCGGAGAGCAGGATTCAATTCCATGGGAAAGTGAAATCATCTCGCGACAGCGTGACAAAGTCGATATTTCGTCGACCGCACTGCGCCCCAACCAAAATGTACTGCCCTGGCAAAAGCAACTTCCACCGCGATCCACCGACAACATTGCTTCCAACCCGGGCACCACCGTACGTAGCGGTGCAAAGATCATTGGCCAGTCAACCACATCGTGGCCCAGCAACCAGTGGAAAGGCCCAACCGATCCGATTCGGCAGCCCAACAGCGAACTTGCACCTGATGCCAACCGTGAGTTGGCACCGGAGCCTCTTGTACTACCAGAGCAGCCCATCGATCGCCTGCCATTTCTCAAGCATCAGCCCGCCCGGTTCACCAAAGCCGGCTTTGCCGGTCCGGCCGAATCCCAATTCCAATCCGAACCTCAACTTCAAACTCGATCTCAACCGCCGCCAGCACAAACAAAGCCCACTTTTGAAACCGCGGGCCGCGATGGTGGCGACATGCCCGATTCGGCCAACACGCAGATCATCGGCACCAAGCGTTTCGAGCTGAACTATGACGTGAACGCGATCGATCCCTCGGGAGTCGGCCAGGTGGATCTGTGGGTGACTCGCAACCGAGGCAGAACGTGGAAGCTTTGGGGCTACGACCCCGATCACGCCAGCCCGTTTCCTGTCGAGGTCACCGAAGAAGGACTCTACGGATTCCGCATCGCTATCCGATCCAAGGACGGAATCGCCGGGCGCGGTCCTTCCAGTGGAGACCAACCGGACATGTGGGTTTTGATCGATGTGACTTCGCCGCTAGTCAAGATTACATCGGTGCCGTACGGCCGACAGTCGGAAGCGGGAAACCTTGTCATCAATTATTCGGTTAGCGACACAAATTTGACACTGCGTCCGATCGAACTTGCGTGGAGCACCAATCCTGACGGACCCTGGACAACGATTGAAAAAGACCTTCGCAACGAAGGTCGATTCGTCTGGAAGCCCGGCCAAAATGTGCCAGAGAGAGTTTTTCTTCGCGCCCGAGCGAACGACCGCGCCGGTAACGTTGGCCTTCACCACCTGAGCCAGACGATTGACATGTCAGGTCTTGTCCCTCGAGGCACCATCTTCGGCGTTGTGCCGGTCGGAAAGTAGCAGGCCGAATATCCCGCTCATACCAAAGCATCGCGACTGTACGCATAATCCGAATTTCGTGTGCCAGGCAACTTGCGACTGCGGCAAGGTATTACGTAAACCGAAAGCAAAAAACTCAAAATTACCCACCCTGGGTTCGAACCGTGACATATGCTTCGATCAAACAGGGAATCCCACCTCACAAGTTCCAGTCCCCAACGAAATCATGCGCAAACTCAACAGGCAACTCAAACAATTCCTTAAAGACGAATCCGGCCCGACAGCAGTCGAGTACGCGGTCTTGCTCGCACTTCTGGTCGCGGTGATCATTACCGGTGTTCTTACGACTGGAAATTTGCAAAACGAAATGTGGATTGATACCGCTTCCGACATGGAATCTGCCATCAACGGCGAGCCGGTCGGCAACTAACTGAATACCAATAGTTTGGCAACCAATCGGATTCACCCCGTTTTATCCCGGATTATTCACCAGGCGTGGGGGCAACTTTCAGCTCAACCATTGAGCACCGCACCGTTTCGAAAAAATCCCCTTTTTTTTGCTTCATCAGCATTAACTAGGTGAACCGAAGCCCGGGAAGCGATACAGATTTGCTGTTCGATTACGCGTGACTCTGTGCGAATCGACGCCTGTCGTCGTGTAAAATTCCGGTTCACATCTGACGTTTGCACAGTCAGGAAAAAGTCACCGAAGCATCATTGGTTGCGATCGCTCCGGAAAATGACTCTCTGCACTTCCCATCCCACCAACAGCGATGCTCGCAGGTTGGTCAGGCTGAAAAACAAGGCAGCCGAACAAGGCAAGGTTTTTCGCCTCCGCTGAGGCTGGTATGCTGATCGGTTTGAAACTGTTCTTTCTGACGATCGGCAATGCGACGCGAAACCAACGAATCTGATAATCCTCTTGACGGCTGCCGAAACCAGATCGAAAAACTTCGCGAATGCGGTCGGCTGTTTCATTCTAGGGGATGGTCGGTTGGAACAAGCAGCAACTACAGTAGCGTCATCTCACAGGCCCCTCTGCGGCTGGTTGTAACCGCCAGCGGCAAAGACAAAGGTCGCCTTGAGAGCGAAGATTTTGTGGTGATCGGTGACGATGGCAAGCCCACCGTTCCCGGCCAGAAGAAGTCGTCAGCCGAAACAATGCTCCACGTGGTATTGGCCGCGGATCCGGTGCGGGCCGGTTCCATTCTGCACACGCACAGCATCTGGGGCACGTTGCTCTCGGATCACTTCTTTGATCAGGGCGGATTCTGGATCGAGGGTTTTGAAATGCTCAAGGGTCTCGAGGGAACAAGTACGCACGACACGCGCTACTGGGTTCCGATTTTTGACAACACGCAGGACATTGATGCCCTGTCCGAAGAAGTCAAATCCATGTTGCAGTCGCAGCCCGAAAAGATCACCCACGGGTTCCTGATCCGTAAACACGGATTGTACACGTGGGGCAAAGACGTCTTTTCGGCTCGCCGGCACATCGAAGTCCACGAGTTTCTCTTCGAGTGCGTGGGCCGCAAGGTTCTCTGAATCTGGCAACGTGTGCCCTTACAATGACCACGACAGCTTACCCAAAGAGATGGCGAAACGATGAGCAGAGTTCTGATGATCACCGGCGACTTCGTCGAAGACTACGAGAACATGGTGCCTTTTCAGGCGCTGCTGGCGATGGGACACGATGTGGACGCCGTGTGCCCGGACAAGAAATCGGGCGAGCAAATCGCGACCTGCATTCACGACTTTGAGGGGCAGCAGACTTACTCCGAGAAACGCGGCCACAACTTTACGCTCAACGCGACTTTTGACGACATCGATCCGGTCAGCTACCACGGCCTGTACCTGCCCGGCGGTCGTGCCCCGGAGTACCTTCGTTTGAATACGAACGTCTTGGACATGATTCGGCACTTTTTTGAGGCCGATAAACCCGTTGCCGCGATTTGTCATGCAGCCCAGTTGCTGACCGCCGCCGAAGTTGTGGGGGGTCGCAAAGTGTCCGCTTATCCGGCCTGCTCACCGGAAGTAAAAGCTTGCGGCGGCCAGTACGCCGACATCGGCATGGACGAAGCAATCACCGAAGGCAACCTTGTGACGGCTCCCGCATGGCCGGCGCATCCGGCGATGCTCAAGCAGTTCCACGCATTGTTGCAGGACTGATTCGCTATCAGCCCGGATTATTCACGAGGCGTGGGCGTCAGAATCAGTTGAGACAGTGATCCGCGACGCTGATGCGATGAAACGATCGCTGTGGTTTTCATCTACCGGATGATTCGCATCTCTTGTTGAAATTCAGTTTTACCCTTGCTCCTGTTGGCCAGATGCAGAATCAACGCCCGCCGTCGTGAACAATCCGCGATCAAGCAGTACCGCGCAGATCGGCATGCCAGCTTTGCGGGGCATACCTTCGCCAAACATGACGGTTCGAACCTGCGATTCGAGTGGGACAGGAAAAAGGGCTGGTTTCGGTTCGGTTCACGCCGCCGCTTGCTGGACGAAGGACACCCAACGTTTGGTAAATCGATGGCCATGTTCCGGGAAGGGTTTTCTGAATCCTTTGAACGGTTCGCAACGGACCTTGGTCATGCTTCGATCATTGTCTACTGCGAGTTCTGAGGGCCGGCGAGTTCTGAGGGCCGGCGAGTTCTGGGGGCCGGATAGTTTTGCCGGCGAACACGAGCCCGAGGATGTGCATTGCCTGACGCCCTGACGCCTATCGATGTGGCGATCTACAAGAAAGGCCTTTTGGAGACGGCGGAATTTCTGAAACGTTTTGGCAAGCAATTTGACCTGGGATACCTGGGGGAGTTTGCCTGGGATGATACGTTTGTTGATTCGGTGCGAGATTCAACCTGTGAGGGAATGAGTTTTGAAGGCGTCGTGGGCAAGGCGGGAAGTGGCCACAAGCGGACGGCGATCAAGCTCAAGTCAAAGGCTTGGGTTGATAAAGTGATCCAGCGATACGGCGAGGAGAAAGGACAACGGATCGTCGACAGCTAGGATTTTCGAAGCAGTGTGAATTGTTCGACATTTGCATTTGCAAGCTTGCGCAAAAAAAGCCCCGATCAATCGATTGAGGCTTGTGGATTTTTGGTTTGGAGCGGCACATAGAGTGTGCCGAGTGTTTAGTCGAGGAAGCCAACAAGTTCTTGGCTGCGGCTAGGTTGCTGCAGTTTGCGGACGGCTTTGGCTTCGATCTGGCGGATCCGCTCGCGGGTCACTTTGAAAATATGGCCGACTTCTTCGAGCGTGTAGCTGTAGCCATCACCCAGACCATAACGAAGCTTGATAATTTCACGCTCGCGATAGCTGAGAGTTTTCAGGACGTCCTGAATGCGACCGCGAAGCATTTCCTGCGACGCACCGATCGATGGATTTTCGGCTTCGCCGTCGGGAAGCAAATCACCGAAGTGGCTGTCTTCGCTGTTGCCAACCGGGCGATCAAGACTGATCGGATAGCGGCTCATCGCGAGAACGCGACGGGCTTCTTCGATCGTTGTTTCGCTACGACGGGCGACTTCTTCGAGCGTTGGCTCGCGGCCAAGCTCCTGAAGCAACTGTCGGGATACCGACCGTACGCGTGACATGGTTTCGACCATGTGAACCGGGATCCGGATCGTGCGGCTTTGGTCGGCGACCGCACGGGTGATCGCTTGGCGAATCCACCACGTGGCGTAAGTACAGAACTTGAAACCACGGCGGTACTCGAATTTGTCAACGGCTCGCATCAGGCCGGCGTTGCCTTCCTGAATCAGATCCAGAAAACTCAACCCGCGGTTGCGATACTTTTTGGCGATCGAAACGACCAGACGAAGGTTACCTTCGGAGAGTTCGCGTTTGGCTTTTTGGTAGCGACTGTAAACGTCACGCAAGTAAAGCACGCGGTTGCGAAGGCTTTTGGGCGTCTCCTGGCAAGCCAACAGAATGCCACGCATCTCCTGAATCCATGGCTCACGTTCTTCGGGTGACTTTTTGGTTTTCTTGTGCTTGCGAATCTTTTCCTGAAGTTCATCAACACGAGAGCTGAAATCTTCGATCGTGCGAATGTGGTTTTCGATTCGCTGGGTACGCAGGCCAAGCTCTTCGATCAGTCGCACACAGCGACGACGCCGACGGCCAAGATTCTTCCAGGCCTGCTCACGCTTTTTGGCCGGAGCCGTTTTCGAGTACGCCGTGAGGAAGTCGTGACGGTTTTGCTTGAGAAGAATCGAAAGCGTCTTCAGGTTGTGGCCGATACGACCAAGAATCTGTTCCTTTTCCAGCCGATCGGTCACGGAAACTTGGACCGTGCGATCAAAAGGCAGCTCGCTGCGGTAAACGCGAACAAGAGTTTTGTAGGCGGCTTTGATGACGTAATCTGATTCCAGCAAACGCGTGCGGAACTGACGACGGGTATCTTCGATGCGTTTGGCAAGAGTGATTTCTTCTGTGCGGGTCAGAAGCGGAATCTCTCCCATCTGCGTCAGGTACATGCGAACCGGATCGTCCGACCAACCTTCTTCAATGCCGTTGGGAAGACCATCGCTGGTCGATTTGGATGTCGCGACCGCTCGTGCATCAACAGACTCTTCGGTGGTGCGAGGCGAATCCGCTTCAGAGATGGCGGTGTCCAGACCCCCATCAGAAACGCGTGTTCGAGTCTTCTCGCCATTAAATTCTTCGATAAGGGTATCGTACAACTTCGACTCCGCTCGATAACTATGTGAAACAACCTGGTATTTGAAAATGAAAGGTCGATGGGCGTTTTTTGTGGGGTGCCATCTTCCCCACTGAATGTGCTTAGAGCAGTACGCGTAAAGCGTTCGTTTCGTTCACTCAGAGCAAGTTCACTTAAAACAAGTTCACTCAAAGCAAGTTCAAGGGTAACTCACTGTGACAAACCATCTTTTCCATCATTGGGTTTCACAGGACGATTCCGCCAAAGCAATATCCCGATAGAAGAGATCACTTTTGTGAAGAGGTTCGTCTTGTAAACAGCCCTGTTTAGTATTGGACGTTGCAAAAACGTTTCATGACGAAATACCATTTCCCGTTTTTTGCACCAGTCCGACATCAACGTCTGACTGCCTCTGTCGGACGTTTTTGGGATCCCATTTGCCGAATCGTTCAGCCAAAAGGATCAACCGGTTTTTTGGGCCGTAAACAAGGCACTCGAGGAAGTGGAAACGTGGGCGGGGGAGCGTCACTATCCGGTGCGGCTGTTGTAACAGCGAGAGTGTTGTTTTCGACTAAGGAATTCTAACCCGAGGCAGTTAGGGGTCCAGTTAATTTTGATTTTGAGACGCATTTTTCACGAATCAGAGCATCAAAAATTGATCGATTTGGGCACAAAGTTTGCCCATTCGGAATCCTGCCCGGATAAGGTCCCAATCGACAAATCAGGAGTCTTTTTGCTGGTCAAACAACGGGCCTCGAATTCACGTATTGGTCTGGATAGAATCAGAAGTGAACGAAACTGGTACAACGAAACTGGTACAAAGCGCCAACGCCAGTACGCTTGCACTCGGTAGGCACACGCAAAACGAATCCATCGGACACCTTGAAATGCCAGATCGCTACCTTTTACCGTGCCCCTCTTGCGAAAACGCCATCAACCTGACTCTGAAGCAAGCCGGGCAGGAATTGACTTGTGAGGGTTGCAATGAACCGGTTCAGGCACCAAGTATGGGGGGTATTCGCATGCTGGATCTGGCCGAAGGCGGAGCAATCGCCGCAAAGGCCAATCCGGGGTCAAGTTTCTCACCGCTACAGCGATGGCTGTTCGCCGGCGGGCTGACTCTGGCTGTGCTGGCGGGAAGTGCCTCGCTGGGGTTATATCGGTACGCCAGCAGCATCCACAGAGAAGTCGAAATCGAATCAGTTATTGAATTTGAAAAAGAAATGGTGGACAAGCTGAGAGCCGCCGAGGTTTTTGCGGCCAGCGTCGCGGCAAGCCAAAACGAGCTGGCGTTGGAGTATCGAGAGCCCACCTATCGTGGCTCCAACAAGCAGAGCGAAATTCTCTCAACGGTCAGCTACGGTTTGGCGGGCTTGGCAGGGGTGGGAGTCCTTTCACTGCTGGCGTCGCTGGTGATGGGATTCGGGAAAAAGCCCTGATCTTCGCTGCCAAATGGCCGCGTCACCGGTGATGCGTTGCTACCGCGAGCCCCTGGACTCTGGATGGACGGTGTTCTTTTTGCTGTCTTTTTTGGCAGGATCTCTTCTGGCAGGATCTCTTTGCCAATGCCAACCTTTTGGCGGTTGGTAGTTTTCGCGAAGCACACCGGCGTGGCTTTTTTCGAGGCGTTGAAGGCGCTTTGTTTGCGAGTCCTGAAGTTGTGTTTCCCACTTCGGGGCGTCAAAATTCGGGTTGGTCACCGGTAGGCGGGCATCGACTGTTTTCAGCCACAAGTCCATCGCGGCCCCAAGCTCCCTGACCGTGCCCGGATGACTGCCAGCCAAGTCGGACTGCTCGCCTGGATCCTCGTCGATCCGATAAAGTTCCCGCCGCTGGTCTTCGTAATAGTGAATCAGCTTCCAGGGAAACCGCTGGATAACCGTCGAAGGCTCGCCCCCCTGGTTACCGTAGTGCGGATAGTGCCAGAACAAGTCACGGCCCGGGATGGACGCGCCTTTCAACAGCGGGACCAGGCTGACCCCGTCGACGTGCTGTTGCGGGCGTCGATCAATCCCTGCCAACTCAAGCAACGTCGGATAGAAATCTGTTCCCGTCACAGGCGTTTCGCATTTGGATCCTTTGGAAACGACGGCGGGAAATTTGATGTAGTACGGTTCGCGGATACCACCTTCCCATTGACGGCCTTTGCCGCCGCGGAGCGGAAGGTTGCTGGTGGCAAATCCATCGCCTGACGAAACGCCGCCATTGTCGGAAGTGAAAACAACGATCGTATTGTCTTCCAAGCCGCAGTCATCGATCGCCTTGAGAACCATCCCGACCGCGTCATCCATGGCTTCGACCATTCCGCCGTAGAGAGGATTGTCCTGGACCTGACGAACCGGCAGCGTTCGATCAAAAAGAAAACGACTGCGATCGGCCGGAAGCAAAGACGCTTTGGTGCGGTACTTTTTCCAAAGTGCTTCGGTGGACTGGATGGGCGCGTGAACGGAATAAAAAGACAAGAACGCAAAGAACGCCTGGTCGCGGTGTTGGCCAATAAAGTCAGCCGTTTCCTGACCCAGGCGCAGTGGCAGGTGCTCGCCCACCGGACCGTCATTCATTTTTGGATTGTCGTAAGGAGAAAAGAATCCACCTGGAGGGCCGCCGCGATGGTGGCCTCCGATGTTGATGTCAAATCCATGGTCTTCCGGGAACGAGCCCTCACCGCCCAGGTGCCACTTGCCGGCGAAAAATGTTTTGTAACCGGCATCCCGAAAGGATTCCGCGATCGTGACATCTTCGGCGGGAAGGTCATGGCGATATCGCGCCGGAAGCAGTTTCGTGTTTCGTTTCCAGTCCCGACCCATCGCGGCACCGATCCAGTCGGTGATCTTCAAACGAGCAGGGTACTTGCCGGTCAGGATGCTCGCTCGCGAGGGGCTGCATACCTGGCAGGTGGCATAGCCGTAAGTGAACTTCATGCCTTCGGCGGCGATGCGATCGACGTGGGGACTTTCGTAGAAAGTGCTGCCTTCTCCCGACAGATCGCGCCAGCCAAGGTCATCTGCGAGAATGAATACGACGTTGGGTCGGTCGGCAGAGCCCGCCGCTTTGGCTCCTTCGACCGGATCCGCAGCCGGGGCCATCGAACCGGTCAGCGACAGCAGCGCGACCGAAAGTGCAAGTAAATTTTGCATGCTGTTTACTTCGCCGCAGAAATTGAAATGTTGTCGAATTTGGCTTTGCCTGTTGCACCGAAAAGCCCAATCCGGATGATAGCGTCACGCGCTGCGATGGGGACTCTCGCAGAATCGAGTTTCAGCTCCTGCCAGTCGCTGCTTCCCGACAATGGCCCCAACACAACGTCTTTGAGTGGTCGGCGGTTCTGATCGTAAAAGCTGAGGATAGCCACTGGCAGGTCTTGCTCGTAGATGCCTTTGTTGACATTTTCGACCGCGATGCTTGCCTGAAAGTCGATCGCCGAAACAAGCCTGCCGTCAACTGAAAAACCCTGCATCACGTGCGCGTACTGACCCGGAACGTCGTTTTCGAATTCGACATAGTGTTTTCCCGAGGGAGCCGTTTCAGATTTTTGCAACGTCAGTTTACGTTGGTAATACCAGCCCTGCACAAAACCCTCGTCGTCCATACCCTCTTCGAAGTCGGCGTTGAGGATCGCGGGTTTGGATGGATCCGGTTTGATTTTGCGTTTGTCTTCGGCGGTTCCGGTCATCGGCACAAACAGGGTCGGGCGAAGCGCCTTGGTGACCATCGCGCCCTTGACTTTCTCCATCACGTAAAGCGTTTGTTGGTGCCGTTCACCGATGGGAACCACCAGCAAGCCACCTTCTTTGAGTTGGTCGACCAGCGGTTGCGGAACATTTTCCGGAGAGCAAGTCACGATGACCTTGTCAAAAGGGGCGTGTTCGGCCCAGCCTTTGTAGCCGTCTCCAATTTTCGTAAAGACATTGTCGTAGTTAAGTTTCTTGAGAACTTTTTTGGCCCGCTTGCCAAGCATTTCCACGATCTCGATCGAGTAAACTTCTTTCACCAGCGGGCTGAGGATCGCGGCCTGGTATCCGCTACCGGTTCCAATTTCCAGAACCTTGTCGGTCGGTTGCGGGTCCAGCGTCTGGGTCATGTACGCCACGATAAACGGCGACGAAATCGTTTGTGCCGCGCCGATGGGGACACCCGCGTCAAGGTAAGATCGATTGAAAACCCGTCGCGGTACAAATTCGTGACGCTGGGTTACGAGCATCGATTGAAGCACTCGCGGGTCGGTGACACCAGCCGCTTTGACGGCTTTCTCGACCATCTCCTGGCGTGCTTTGGTCAGATAGGGAGCTTCTTTGGCGCGAAGTTCCTGCGACTGTCCATTAACAGTCGATGGCAGTGCAAAACTGGCGATCGCCATGGCGGACAATAAACCAACACGACGAATCAAAGGTATTTTCCGATTCATGAGATTCCTCATTTTTCCAAACTGGCCCCGAAGCTTATTTTACGCAATTGCAATGGTGGCTACATTGTTGCCTTTGTGAGTTCCCGGTAATTGGAGGGAATTTGTCGCGCTTCCCGGAAGATCGTTGATGTCGCAGCCCAAATCGCAAACCATGGCCACTTTCGTCAGGCGTTGGCCATGGCTCGAAACGGTGGCTTTTGTGGCACCGCTGGTTGTACACATGCTGTTGCCTTCGCTGGTGGGAGCGTTTTTCGCCGATGGCGACTCCTGGGAAAAGCTCACCGCGACCATGGGCGTTCAATTGTTCTGGGGCGTCGGACTGCTGCTCTTTTTCAGTGCGACCTACTTTTCCCATTTTCGATTTGAACTCTCCTGGCTGGCAGTTCCGGTGGGAGTCCTTGGCTTTCTGGCGTGGATTGGGATCTGTCACTTCCATCCTGAAAAGTCTCTGCTGTCGCTGATTGGCTTGGAGCACTTGATGCCCAACAGGACAGCGGTGAACCCTTTCGAGTCCTTTTCCCCGTCGCAGCAATGGACATTTCTCGCCATGCGATTCGCGATTTTGGCGCTGCTGGTCCCGATCGTGGAAGAGCTTCTCCTGCGCGGTTGGCTGGTCCGGTGGGTCGAAGATGTTGACTGGCCTTCTGTGCGGATCAGTGACTTGAGTTTTCGCACGCTGCTGGTGCCCTGCGCCTACGGGGCTTTGACTCATCCGGAAATCATCGCTGCGGTAGTTTGGTTTGGTACCGTCAGTTGGCTGATGGTGAAAACCAGAAACATCTGGAGTTGTGTGCTGGCGCACATGATCACCAACCTGTTGCTGGGACTGTATGTGGTTCTGACGGGACATTGGGAGCTGTGGTAGCTCCTGCGGCTTCGGCATTATCTATATCTTCAATCTCGAGACCGAATCGCTGCGGATGACACTGAACGTTGTTGGCTACCCCGGCCAGGAAAAACAGCAACATGTTCGCCAGTGGAATGATGGAAACGTCGTGGAACATACCGTTGGCGACATAAGCGGCCAACATCGCACCCAACAGCATCCCCTGCTGTCGGGCTATCAGTGCCGTGTCACGCCGTCGCCACGCGATCCAGGCAACGCGGACCATCAGTGCGAGCATTACCATCAAAGCCAGCAACCCCGCGAGTCCTGTTTCGGTCAGGTAGGCCAGAAAAACGTTATGTTGAACGTAAGTTTTGGTTTTTAACAGCGGCTGGCCGGTGTAAGCATCCTGAAGATAGGGGCTTTTTACCCGAGGGTATTGTCCGTATCCGCAGCCCATGATCGGTCGGTCTCGGAACATCCGCATCGCCACGGCAAGAAACAAAGGACGCAACTGGGCAGACTCTTTCATCTGAGAAGCGGTGACATTTTTGTCCCGTTTGAAGCCATCAAGTTTGTCGATCAGAACAGGCCCCAGAAAAAGCAGGGCAACCGCTCCCGCAATCACCATGATGCCTTTGAGTTCCTTGTGGGCGGGCAGAAATACGAGCAAAAAGCCAGCCAGAATCAACGACATCCAAACGCTGCGGGTGAGCGTGGCGTAGATCCCTGCACAAAGCAAAATGGAAATCGCCACGATCAGAAATTTTCCTCGCGTGGCGAGTTTGGGCCAGTAGAACCATGTGCAACACAGCCCGCATACCAAAAAGAACCCATTGGAGACCGGATTGAGAAATGGCCCTCGAGCGCGACCGAGGAATTCGGTTTCTTCGGCGTTGACGATAAATTTGGGCCAAACTGCCGAGTAGATGCCTTTGAGTTCAAACAGTCCGATAACCGCGAGGTAAATCGAAAATACAACAAAACCAATCTGAAACAGTTTGAGATCTTTCGGGAACGTCTTTGCCGTCCTGGCAATCATGTAGATACCAAAGGGCATCAGGTTAAAGAACAACAACCGCGAGAGCGGAAGGTTTTTCAAAAAAGAGTAATCGTGCGTCAGCGTGCTAAACGTCAACACGCCAACAACCGCAAGCATCGCCAGATCAAGCCAATTCAACGGCTGAAGGTCTTCGCGGTTGATCAGGAAAAACAATCCGCAAAGGCCAACAGTTGCAACAAATAACAGGCGATCAAATGTGACCGGAACAGGGCCCGCTGAGAGGCTGAAGAACTCTGCCCCAAACACGGATCCTGAGAGAACAACGCCCAGAGTCAGTGCCGGAATCAAACCAAACGGAGGCGACTTGACTGGGCCAAATCGGACCAGCGCAGCGGTCAGCCAAACAAGGAAGACTATGGCAAAAAGAAAGACAACGAATTCCACGAAGCCACCAACGGTCCGGCAAGGCACACTTCCCAGTGTATCGGACCCAAACGTGACAACTGTGAGCCAACCTTGTGCAAACGAAAATCGGACCCCAGTTGGAACAACCGCTACAGCACGGCGTTTCGATCGAAACGGGTTCTTGCGTTAGCGGATCGTAACCGGCTGGACTGCGACACGACCGCCGACCGAGAACTGAATCCCTGGCTCCAGCGACGCGGTCTTGTTACCGTTGATATCTTCGACCATCACATTAAGGGCGTAATCACCGGGGGGAAGTTGTCCCAGCGTCAGCGGCAAGTACATGTAGAAGTCACGACGCCGGGTCATCGATACGTCTTCGGCAGCAGGGAACTCTGCCTGCTGGACGACTTTCCCGTTGCCATCGTAAATCGCAAAACTACCGCGAAGCTTCGTACGGAAAGAAGAGCCCGTGGCCGAGGCCTGCTCAAGGCTCTGATAGTTTTCGACTTCGCAGTAGACCAACATCTTTTGGCCGGGCTCGAAACGATTCGAGGAAAACAGACGATACTGGCCAAAGCCCATAATCTCTGTACACAACTGCCCCCCTACGACCCGCAAATTCGCGATCGATTCGAGTTGCTCGACCGCCATTCTCAGATGATTGAGCGTCTGGTGGGCGGCGTTGTGGCGATTGTAATCGGTTAGTGCCTGGTTTTCGGCGACGGGAACTTCCAGCATCGCGGTGATGGCTTCGAGTTGGTGCTGCCAATACCTAGATTCCTGATCCTGCATCGATCCGCCTTGAAGGTTTGCAGTTTGCAGGTGATCCATTTGTCCACGCAAGGCTCGCAACAGTCGCAGGCTGACTTCCATCGAAGCCGCGTTGTCGGGTGTTTGATTGTTTTCGGCCAATTCAATCGCCTGGTCCAAGCGGGACTGCCAGGTGACGGCATTAAGTTCCATCAGTGTGTCCAGGCCCAGCGGCGGCACACGACTGGCTTGCTTCTGAGGTGCGGGAGCCAGTTCTGCGACGCTTGGCGAATCAAGCTCTGAACCTATCGTCGCGCCGAGCGTTTCGGGAAGGATCGGCTGTGACTCAATCGCGGCCTGCGAGCCGTTGTGAGTTTGGGGTTTGGCGACGACAAAGTCCCCGCTTGATAGCTGGGCCGAAGCCGGAATCGCCATCGGAACAAAACTGCCTGCGGCAGCGGGCATCGAGGGTGATGCGAATTCTGTCTGCTGCACAGAAGGTTCGCCCGCATCAAGTTTACAGCCAGGGCAATCGCTGTGACCGCATGATTCGCAAGGCGTCGGTTCGACTTCGACTTCCACCGGTGGTTGTGGCCGAAGGGGTTGCAGTGGCGAAATGGCACCGGTCGCAATCACCGGGAACTGGTTGGGATCCACTTCGATGGAAGGAATCGGCTGGGTAACAATCTCCTCGGAGACTTCTTCTGCCAGACGAATGGCATCTTCAAAGACTGCAGCAGGAATGGACTGCTCAAGGGCAGTTTCGACCTGGCTTGAAAGCGAACTGTCAACAACCGGCATTTCCAATTCTGGTCGTGCCACGATTCCGGGCACGAATTGCGTTGCGATGACCGATGGCTGAAAAGATTTGACTTGCGGCGTGGCGACTTGCGGCGTGGCGACTTGCGGCGTGACGACTTGCGGCGTTTCGTCGAATTCAACAACCGTTCCAGCGATGATTTCAACTTTTTCCTCGGCCACGATGACCGGCGGCTCCAATTCTTCTTCAGGCTGGTCGGGCTCGACGGCCACCGTTTCAATGACTGCTGGCTCTTGCGGCGTGACTTCGGGGGGCTCGATCGCGACGGGCACTTCTGCTTCAGGTTCGGCGATCGGCGGTTCGAGGGCGAACGCAAGTTCTGCCGAAAGCGTAATCGATTCGTTCTCCTGCTCGCGGAGCGTCCCGTTGAATTCGCCAGTGGGACTGCGCGTCGCCGGGTTGAACAGCGTAGGCTGCAGCAGACGCGAAGCCGTTGTGGGAGGACCGATACGAATCGCTTGGCTTTCAATCGCCGGGGCGGCAGGTGAATCGATCAACTCAGTCGACAAAGATGGCTTGAGCTGGAAGGGCCGAGTTCCGCTGGCCAGTTCGGGATTCAATTCGACACTTGTTGTCCGCAGTGAGTTTGCGATCGCTTCGAGTTCAACTTCAAAGGAATCATCTTCGAACTCGGATACCGCAGGAATGTCCTCCGTGTTGGCAGTCAGACGGACGTCGCCCGGAAGTGGCGTGGATTCGCGGGATGGAGAAAGTACATTTTTCAGAGTTGCCCGCGTCGTTGGGGCGATACTGTTTCCGATTACACTGGCCTGCTGCATGGTGTCCTGATCATTCGCGACCTGTAGAGCGATGGCTTCCTGTTCGCGATCTGCCAACTGCTGGGCACGCAGCATCGCTGCCTGGCGGTCGAGAATCTGATCGACGGTTTGCCGATTTGCTTCCGGCGCGGTTTCGATTTCACTGACGATTTCGCGAGGCGGAATCGGTGGGAAACCTGTCGTTTCGAGTTCCTGGTCACCAAGGCCAAGCCGGGAACAGCCCGACAGCCCGACCATCAGGACGATCGCAGCACAGATACAGAGTGAATTTTTGCGCAGCAAGGAAAACAATTTCGCCATCGGAATTCGCCGAGGAGTTTTGAGATGAAAATCGGCGGGAGAGTAAAGAATTCGACCGGTGGCGACAAGTTCGCCTTGCGCGGACAAACGTGTGACTTCCAGCTGCTAGCGAGGTGTGGGAAACAGGGAAGAATGGGCGAAAATCAATTCTTCACTGACATCAAACAGATGAACCAGCAGCGCTGCCCGGGCCCACATTCCGTTTCTTGCCTGGCGAAAGTACATCGCTCGCGGATCGGAATCGATATCGGTGGGGATTTCATTAACGACGCTGTCACGCGGGAAGGGATGCATGATTGGCGCGTAAGATTTCATTTGGGCCACCCGTTCTGAAGAAAGTTTGAACGGCGTCAGGTCGATCGCATCGATCTCCGATTCAATTCGATCGGAGTTATGTTCTCTTTGAATTCGCGTCATGTAGAGGCAGTCGGCGTGCTGAAGCACGGTTTTGCCTTCGAATTTGGCGTCCAGCGAATTGAACTGCTCCACTCTGACGCCGGCCGTTTCAAGCACGCTTCTGAGGTCGTCGTCAAGCGAAAGGGCGTCATGGTCGGGCGTGACGAAGCACATCGTGACGTTGCGATACTGGGAAAGCACCGTTGCCAGGGACCGCACCGTACGCCCGCGGCGAATGTCACCACAAAAGGCATACACTTTGTTGTGAGCGTCGGCGGTCAATCTGGGATAGGTGGCTTGCAGTTCCGGCAGGCGGGATGATCGCTTGATGGAGCTTTCATCAAAATCAAAGGTCCGCAGAATCGTATACATGTCCAGCAAAGCTTGCGTGGGGTGTTCGTCGCTGCCGGCACCGGCGTTGATAATCGGGACACTGCGACGGTCAACCGATTCTTGTTCATTCATCATGTAAGCACAGACTTCGGCAAAGTCTGCGATCTGCGAGCGCATTATGATGACGTCGAAATAGCTGCTGAACATCCGCACCGAATCGGTGCGAGATTCGCGTTTTACTTCCGACGACATTTTCGGATCGCGGACTTCGTTGCAGGTAATCCCCAGAATCTGGCAGGCTGCCATAAAGGACAGGAATGTCCGTGTCGAGGGTTGCGTGAAGTACAGCATCGCCCGGCGGTTGGGCAGCAGGTTGCGAAGTTTGTCGTTGCCTTCACGGATTCGGGCCAGACGGCGGATCATTTCGGCGCTGCGGCACAGCTTTTCCAGCAATTCGATGCTTAGCTGGCTGCCAAAGATCAAATGTTTCAGACGTCCGTGTCGCTGAAACTCCGGATCCCGGATTTCGGGGGGTCGGTTCAGTAGATTTTCGTATTCCGCAAACTCGCTCATGGTCTTCAATGTATCCGGAAACGTGATCTGAGGGAGGGTGGGTTTACCAGTGACGACGGTGAGCGAATGTCCCGTCGGGAATTGAGTTTGACGGGCGTTTCAAGTTTCCCGAGCCCGGTGCCGAAACGAGTACTTTACTTCCGCGTTCGACGAGTAGGCGAAATGGGCTTTTTGCGAGGCAGTGTTACTTTTGAGCGTTATCGAATTACCGCCGATCCAACCGGTGCCTTTGGCGAGCAGCACATCGAAACGCTGAAAAAGTTTCGAATCGGAAAAACAAAACGCAACCTGCACGAAGAGCCCGCGACGGGATTCTCAGGCGGCGCCCATTTGCTCGACACCAGCTTTGATGTCGGCAAGAACATCATCGGCGACGCGTTGAATTTTTCGGTTCGCGTGGATTCGTGTCAGATCCCGGGCCCCATCAAGCGTGCCTGGACGGCGATGGAACTGGCCGGCATGATGGATGACAACACCGGTGGACGCCCCACCAAAAGCCAGCGTGAACAGGCCAAAGAGGCGGTGGACGCCCGCTGTGCTGACGAAGCAGCAAAAGGCAACTACCTACGAATGAACGAGACCGCAGTCCTCTGGGATGCGATCACCGAAACGATGTACCTAGGCAGCACCAGCGAAAAAGCCAACGACAATTGCCTGACCTTGCTCAACGGTGCGTTTGGACTGGAGTTCAGTCGGGTGACCTCCGGTGCGTTGGCAGCGGAGTTTGCCGATGAACATGATCGAACCGAAGCGATCTTCAACACCGCTGCGACGGCGTTTCATCCCGATGGCTCCAATAGCGTCGTGTGGTGGAACGGAATGAATGACAACTACGACTACCTGGGCAATGAGTTTCTGCTGTGGCTGTGGTGGACCTGGGAAAAGAACTCCAATGTCATTTCGTTGTCCGACGATTCGGAAGTCTCCGGCATGTTCGCCCGCTCATTGGCTTTGGACTGCCCCATCGGCGAGAACGGAAAAGAAACCATCAGCGCTGATTCACCCGTGGCGCTGCCAGAGGCCAATCTTGCGATCGGGATGGGGAAACTTCCTCGCAAGGCAGGTTTGACACTGGTCCGTGAAGGCCAGCAGTTTGATTTCACTTTAAATGCGGAAACGTTTTCGATCGGCAGTGCGAAAATCAGCCAGGTCGGCAACGACGACGTGACGCGCGATCCGATCGATCGAATCGAAAGCATCCGTCAGCTTTGCGAGACACTGGATCTGCTGTTCGAAGTGTTTTGCGAAAAACGAATCGGCAGTCAATGGTCGGCAGAGCAAAAAAAGATCAGCACGTGGCTTCGCGCCGATCAAAAAACCACCAAACGCAAGGTCGCTTGATTCAGCGTTTGGTACCGGCCGCGAGGACGCAATCGCTTTATGAACCCGGATTATTCACGACGACGGGCGTTGATTCTACGTCTGGCCAACGGGACAAGGGAAAAGCTGAATTTCAACAAGAAATTTGAGTCATCCGGTAGATGAAAACCACAGCGATCGTTTCATCGAATGTGAGTCGCAG
>CALFWR010000049.1 GCA_937928555.1 uncultured Pirellulaceae bacterium | reverse complement strand
CGGCTTAAGCCCGGATTATTCACGACGACGGGCGTTGATTCTACGTCTGGCCAACAGGAGCAAGGGAAAAGCTGAACGTTGACAAGAAAATTGAGTCATCCGGTAGATGAAAACCACAGCGATCGTTTGATCGCATCAGAGTCGCGGATCACTGTCTCAACTGATTCTGACGCCCACGCCTCGTGAATAATTCGGGTTAAGATTAGATTCAACTATTTCTGATAAAGGATTGATATGAAAACGTTAACGACAAATCTGTTCACCGCGTTCTTCGTGACATTGCTTTTCGTTACGGTGTCTTGCGCACAGGAAACCGAACAACGGCCGAACCTCACAGACAATGACCGCTTGCAGATTGCGGTTCAGAAAATCTGCCCGGTCTCAGGCGGCGAACTTGGCTCGATGGGCGAACCGATCAAAGTCAAAGTTGGCCAGCAGGTTGCCTACCTTTGTTGCAAAGGCTGTCAGGGCAAAAAATTGGACGCGAAACATTGGGCCACGATTCAGCAACGCATCGCCGCTGCCCAAGGCATCTGCCCGATCATGGAAAAGCCGGTCGATGCGACAATGAAATCCACCGTCGTCAACGGTCAGCAAGTGTTCGTCTGCTGCCCGCCCTGCATTCCAAAAATCGAGGCTGACGTCGAAGCCTCATTGGCGAAAGTCAATTCTTACTACACCGCGTTCATTGCCAAAGAACGACAAACCGCCAGCGACAAGATCCACGCATCGGCTCAAGCCATTTGCCCGGTCACCGGCAAAGAACTCGGCTCCATGGGCGAGCCCGTCAAAGTCAAAGTCGGCGAAGAAGTGGCCTTTCTTTGCTGCAAAGGCTGCGTTGGCAAGGAAATCAAAGCCGAACATTGGAAGACAATCCAAACGAATCTTGCCGCGGCACAAAAAAACTGCCCCGTCATGGAAAAGCCAGTTGACGCAACGATGAAGTCAACCGTTGTAAATGGTCGCAAGATATTCGTGTGTTGCCCTCCGTGCATTCCAAAGATCGAAGCTGATCCGGCGGCCTACGTTGCCAAGCTTGACCAGCAAATCGCAAGCGACAGCAAGGAATAACGGTCATGAATTTCTCTCTGACAATGATGGAAAGGTCCAAGCGGTTTTTTCAAATGCTTGCCGCCGTTTTGGTGTCGCTTTTGAGTGTGGAATGTGAGCCCGCAGTGGGCCAAATTGAAACCAACAAGCCGCCGATCAATTACGAGACAACCGAGCCAAACGATCGCGTCGCGGCTTTGGGGCGAAAGCTCGATGACGGAAGCGCGCAGCTAAAATGGGAAGCCGATTTTGGCTGGCTGAAGTCCCTGCTTGAGCAGTTGGATGTGCCGACGTCGTCACAGACGCTTGTGTTTTCCAAAACCAGCAAGCAAATCCGCAGGATCTCTCCATCGTCTCCGCGTGCCATCTACTTCAACGACGAAGTGTACGTGGCTTTTGTTCCCGGCGGTGAGTTTCTGGAGGTTGGGGCGGTCGATCCGGTGCAAGGTGCGATGTTCTATTCGATCGAACAGGAAAACGCGGTCCAACCCAGGCTTGTTCGGGAAACGCACAAGTGCATGTCCTGCCACGAAACCAGCAAGACTCAAAAGGTTCCCGGCTTTCTGGTTCGATCTGTGTTTCCAAAACGAAGCGGTCATCCGGAGTTCCGCCTGGGCACGACGCTGGTTGACCACAGAACCGAATTCAAGGACCGGTTTGGAGGTTGGTACGTGACCGGCGACCATGGCGAGATGCGGCATCGCGGCAACGTGCTGCTCATGGAACCCAATGAAACTGGCCTTGATCGGGAGAAGGGCGCCAACTTGCAGCGGTTGCCACGGGTCGTCCGCAAGCCAGCGATTGAACCGACCAGTGACATCGTTGCTTTGATGCTCTTGGAACATCAGGCTCAGTTTCACAATCATGTGACTCATGCTTCTTACACTGCCCGACAGGCGCTGCACCACCAGGAGTTGATGAACAAAGTGCTGGAGCGGGCTCAAGGGTTTCGTAGCGATACGACAAAGCGACGGTTGAAGGCTGCCGCCGAAAAGCTGGTGCGGTACCTGTTTTTTGTCGACGAGTTCAAGCTGACTTCGCCGGTGAAGGGCAATTCGTCGTTTCAAACAGAATTTGAAAGCAAGGCCGTGCGAAGCTCTGACGGAGAGAGTCTGCGAGATTTGGATTTGCAAACCAGGCTGCTCAAGAATCCATGCAGCTACCTTGTTTATTCAGAGTCATTTTGTTCGTTGCCAGAAGCGGTGCTGAGCATCGTGAAGCGGCGCATGCTGGAGGTGCTCGAGGGTGTCGATGAAAGCGAGGACTTTGGGCATCTTTCGGACGATGACCGAAAACGAATCCTGAGGGTTCTCAATGAGACGCATCCGATGTTTGCCAAGTGAACGGCGGGGAGGAGTTGCTGAGACAGGGCGGCCGGTGGGAACCGGCCCTACCAGCTTGCGGGTTCTCAATGAGATGCATCGGATGTTTGCGAGGTGACTGGTGGGGCGGAGCTGCTGAGAGACAAGGCGGCCGGTGGGAACCGGCCCTACCAACTTGCGGGTTCTCAATGAGATGAATCGGATGTTTGCGAGGAGGAGTTGCTGAGACAGGGCGGCCGGTGGGAACCGGCCCTACCTTCGGACGATTACCGAAAACGAATCCTGAGGGTTCTCAATGAGATGCATTGGATGTTTGCGAGGTGGCTGGTGGGGAGGAGCTGCTGAGGCAGGGCGGCCGGTGGGAACCGGCCCTACTTTGCAGGTTTTTGGATGAACGTGAAGCCGGACGAACAAAGTAGCCAGCCCCTACCGGTCGTACTCGATTTCGTGGCCGACGGGTTCGGGTGCGAAGTGCTCGGTGCGGTCCTCGAGGCGGTAGGCTTCTTTGCCCATGACAAAAGTGCGAACGGCCCAGCCGGTGAGCGTTTCGCCGGCCCAGGGGCTCCAGCGGCATTTGGTTTGCTGCGTCTGATTTTCGATCGTGCGAGACAGGGAAAGATCGACCAGGGTCAGGTCGGCGTCGTAGCCTTCGAGAATGTGGCCTTTGTTTTTGATGTTCCAAACGCGTGCCGGAGCGGCGCACATCCAGGAGACGACTTGCTCGATCGAACAGCGGCTTTGATTGACCTGATTGAGCATCAGGGCGAGGTAGTTTTCAACCGCCGGAAGCCCTGAAGGACACGCCGGATAGGGTTGGTCTTTTTCTTCGAGCGTGTGCGGCGCGTGGTCGGTGGCGATGACGCCGATGGTGCCATCCAGGAGTGCCTGAAACAGTCGCTCGTTGTCGGCAGCGGTTTTGATCGATGGATTCATTTTGACCAGTGAGCCCAGACGGTCGTAGTCGTCGATGTTGAAAAACAGATGGTGCGGGCAGACTTCTGCGGTGATCGTGGGACCGGCAGCGGCGATGAGTTCGACTTCTTCGGCGGTGGAAACGTGGAGAACGTGAAAGGGATGGTTGTGGCGGGTGGAAAGATCGATGGCCCGGCGGGTGGCGATGACCGCGGCGTTGTGGTCGCGGACTTTGGAGTGGTCGGCGACGTCGGTGGACGCGGAGTACTTTTGGGCGTTGGCACGGACCGTGGTTTCGTCTTCGCAGTGGGCGCAGATGGGTAGATCCGTTTCGGCAAAAATCCGCTCAAGGGCGGCTTGTTCGTCGACCAACAGGTTGCCGGTGCTGGAGCCGATGAAGATCTTGATGCCGGGCGTCCGTTTGGCGTTTTGAAGTTCGCGAACGTTGTCGGGAGTTGCCCCGATGTAAAAGCCGTAGTTCACCAGGCACTTGCCCGACGCCATGTCAAGCTTTTGATGCAGCGCGTCGACGGTGGTCGTGTTGGGGATTGTGTTGGGCATTTCCAAAAAGCTGGTGACGCCGCCTTTGGCGCAGGCTCGCGTCGCGTGCGCGAGGTCTTCTTTGTGGGTTAGGCCGGGTTCGCGAAAGTGTACCTGGTCGTCGATGACGCCAGGAATCAGATGTAGGCCAGTGGCGTCGATCGCCTGGTCGACCGAAGACGGGTCGATCGGGTCGGCGGTGACGTTCGCGATCAGGTGGTCTTCAATCAGGACGTTGAGCACGGCGGTTCGATCTGGGGTGACGACGTTGGCGCCGTGGATGAGAATTCTCATAAAGTGTCCTGCCTGTTGACGTGGTTGCATTGACGTGGCTGTGGCTTTCAGCGTTTCGAGCCGCGATCATTTACTTTTCGACGGGTGTGCTTGTTTGCGATCGGGAATCCGAAGAAGCGAGGCCAAAGGGATTTTCGCCCATTGGTTGATTTCACAGTTGTCGGAAATCAGCGATGGCCGCTGAAAGCCACAACCATCGGAAGTGCCCAGGATTGCAGCATAAAGCTTCAAGCACGATACTGGATTACCCAACCCATTTTGTAACCACACCAGAATTTTTGAGAACCATGCAAGATTTTGAAAAGCTCGGAGCATTCTATCTTGGCCGCGAATACGACATGTCCGCACGGGAGGGGACGGAGAACCTTCTGCTGTACGATTCCAAGGATCTTTGTACGCACGCGGTTGTCGTGGGGATGACCGGCAGCGGGAAGACAGGCCTCTGTGTTGGCCTTCTTGAGGAAGCCGCGATCGACCGGATTCCTTCGATCGTAATTGACCCCAAAGGCGACATTTCGAATCTGCTTTTGACTTTCCCGAATCTCACGCCGGAAGAATTTCGTCCGTGGGTCGACGAAGGCCAGGCGTCTCGCAAGGGCGTCAGCGTCGAGGAGTTCGCGACCAATGAAGCTGAAAAGTGGAAGGCTGGCCTGGAATCCTGGGGGCAGGACGCGGCGCGGGTTCGCAAGCTGCGGGAAACTGTCGAGATGCGCGTTTACACGCCGGGAAGTTCCTACGGACGCCCGCTCACGATCCTGAAATCGTTTGGCTGTCCGAACCGGGAAGTGCTTAATGATCCCGATTTGCTTGGTGACCGGATCAGCAGTGCAACGTCGGGATTGCTTTCGCTGTTGGGGATCGATGCGGATCCGATTCAGTCCAGGGAGCATATCTTTATTTCGAACCTACTGTCCAACGCGTGGCGAAACGGCCGGGACATGGACCTTGGCCGGTTGATTGGTGAAATTCAGTCGCCGCCTTTTGAGCGGGTTGGAATTCTTGACGTTGATTCGTTCTTTCCATCAAAGGACCGCAACGAGCTGGCGATGACGATTAACAATCTTCTGGCCAGTCCTTCGTTTGCGTCGTGGATGGAAGGCGAGCCGATCGACATCAAGAAAATGTTGCACAACGACGATGGCAAGCCCTGCGTTTCCATTATTTCGATTTCGCATTTGAACGATCAGGAGCGAATGTTCTTTGTGACAATCCTGTTGAACGAAGTTTTGGGGTGGGTCCGTTCGCAGCCGGGAACCAGCTCCCTGCGTGCGATTCTTTATATGGATGAAGTGTTTGGCTATTTTCCGCCGACCAAAAATCCGCCATCAAAGCAACCCATGTTGACGCTTCTCAAGCAGGCCCGCGCCTTTGGGCTTGGTTGTGTGCTGGCGACACAGAACCCGGTGGATCTGGACTACAAGGGGCTCTCCAACGCGGGAACATGGTTCCTTGGTCGCTTGCAGACCGAGCGTGACAAGGCCCGGGTTTTGGAAGGCCTCGAAGGGGCATCGACGCAGGCAGGGTCGGCTTTCGACAAAGGCGAAATGGAGAGAATCCTGGCCGGTTTGGGCAGTCGCGTGTTCCTGATGAACAACGTGCACGACGATCAGCCGGTTGTGTTTGAGACGCGTTGGGCGATGTCGTATTTGCGCGGGCCGCTGACACGAACCCAGATTCAAGATCTGGTCGACGCGGATCCGGCTTATAGTCGCGACGCGGTGGCGTCGTCGCTGGCCCAGGACCGCGTCACGCGCCGAAGCAGCGAGCCGGTTGCCAAAATGGAACCGCAGGTGAACCAGACGCAATTGGTTCCAGCGGAAATCGAGCAAATGTTTGTTGAACCCAACCGCAGAATCAACGCGGGCGAGAGGCTGGTTTATCGTCCGGCGTTGCTTGCCCGCGGGCAGTTGCATTACGTTCGCGTGGGGTACAAGGTCGACAAGTGGGAGGAAAAAACTTTCCTTGCTCAGATTACCGGCGGTCAGACACCGGACGAAGTCTGGGAGCAGGCCGAAGAGGTCAAAGAAAGATTGGACATCTACCCCGATGCCGATGGCGAGGCCGAATTCGCCAAAATTCCAACCGACATGCAAAAGGAAAAGAACTACAAGCGTTGGGAGAAAGAGTTCAAAGAGTACATGTACAAGGACCTTGCGTTGACGCTGTACAAATGCGCCGACATGAAAATGTTTTCCGAGCCTCACGAGAGTCTGGGTGATTTCAAGGTTCGCCTTGAGCAGATGGCATCCGAGCGTCGGGACGAGGCGACGGAAAAACTGCGCAAGCGATACGCAACGAAATTTGGTTCTCTTCGTGACAAAATTCGCCGTGCCGAAAGCAAAGTCGAAAAAGAAGAGGCCGACTACAAATCGAGTCGCATGAATAGTGTGCTGTCGGTTGGCACCACGTTAATGGGGGCGTTGCTGGGGCGGAAAACGGTAAGCGTCACCAATGCGAGGCGGGCGCAGAGTTCGATGCGGTCCTTTGGTCGGTCTTCCAAAGAAAAAGACGATATTGGCCGTGCCAAGGACAATCTGGAAGACCTTCACATCAAGTTCGAAGACCTTGAAGACGAGTTCAAGCAGGAGGTCGACGAGGTGGAGGAGAAGCTTTCGGTGGAGAACCTTGAATTCGAAGAGCTTACGCTTGCTCCGCGAAAGAGCGATCTTTCGATCGAGCAGTTCTCTGTCGTGTGGCTGCCCTGGGAGGTGGACGAGTCAGGGATCGCAGAACCGGTTTTTTAGTCGCTTTCGATTTTGCCCGGCAATTTCCGCCGAAAATGGTTTTCGAGATTTGATGGTGACTACCAAGCTACTTTTGTGGGCGCGCGTATGAGCCTGAAAGAACACGCCATTGAAATCTGGAATGCTGGCGTGGCGGCGGTTCACGGGCGCACTCGGGTGGAACAGGCTGTCGCTGTGAAGGATGGGTGACTCGTTGCCGGCGATTGCGGCTTCGAACTGGACGACTTTGGCAGGATTCTGGTTGTCGGCGGCGGGAAGTTCAGCCATCGGATGGCCGCGGGACTGGAATCGGCGTTGGGCGAGGAACTTTGTCGCCACCAGAAGCTCACCGGTCTGGTGACCGTTGCCGATGGCTGCGAATCCGATTCGGAGTTCATCGAGGTGGCTAAGTGTCGACCCGCCGGGGTCAACCTGCCGACGGAACGAGTGATCACCGCGACGCGGCGGATGATCGGCATGTTGCAGCAATGCGACCAGCGGACTCTGGTGATTGCGTTGATTTCTGGCGGAGGTTCGGCGCTGATCGAGGATTCGCCGCTTCCGCTGGCGGACATTGTCGCGGCAACCCAGTGGCTTTCGTTGCCAGCGGCGGACATCATTCAGCTGAACTGTGTTCGCGTCGCGAATAATCCGGGGTTAGGGTCCGCGTCTCGATGGTGAGCCGTCGGGAATAGGCGACGCAGTTTGCGCCCGCGTTTTCCAAGGCGGATTGCATTTGATAGCAGTTTCGGTTCTCCGGCTGTGAAGATGTATCAATTGCACGATTCGTGCGGGAAATACTAATGGTATCAATCATCGGGTGTCGATGGATTCTTCCAAGTACAGAAGTCTGAAGGCGTAAATGCGCTTTCAATTTGTCCCTATCGTGTCGGGATTCGTCTCGGGAGACATCGATGAGAAAAAGTTTGAGCCTTGTCTGCCTGGCCTTTGCCAGCGTTGCTACATTTTTCGCAGACGCTCACCAGTTACGAGCTCAGTTTCCTGGGGCGGGCCCCCAATTGACTGACCCCGACAGTTTCCGTCGGGTGGCTTCGGACCTAAGCGTGGGTTTGCCTGGTCGCTTTTGGGTCGAGTCCAACGTTGCGGACGAGGGTTTGGGCTACTCGGGCACGTACTTTACAGTCGGAGCCAAAAACCGTCTTTTTCAGGATTCCTTCGACGGCCGTTGGCTTGGTGAAGCCCGGTTCCATCATAGCGTGGAAGACGACGGCGGGTTTTTTGCAAACGTCGGTATCGAGCGTGTGTTCTCGATCGAATCCGCCAAGGCAGATATCGTTACCGGGTTCTGGTACGACTTCGACGGCGACGCGCAGGGAACGTTTGCCAATGACTTTAGTCAGGTCGGCATTAGTGCTGCGATCAAGACGAAAAAATGGGACCTGATCGGCAACGGTTACTTCCCGGTTGGGATAACCGACCGGACCACTGCGGGTGCCGATGGTAACAACGTGTTTTTTGGAAACAACATTCTTCTGACGCCCGGCGTCGACAGTGCCTTGCAAGGTTTTGACGTGACTCTGCGGATGCGTCCGGAACTGCTTGGTTTTGGCAACGGAATCATTGACATCGGTGGTTACGGATACAGCTCGGACCTGGTGAACTCGTTTGGTGGTGGCCGTGTTCGGCTGGGTTTCCAAACCCAGCGAGGCGTGCAGATCACCGCCGAAGTTAACCACGACGATCGATTCGATACAACAGGCGTGCTAAGCATTGGCTATGTCTTCGGGGGACAGGGTGCGCGGGGAGACGCCGGCGTGGGCTTGGCTCGCGACCTCGAAGAGACCGTTCGTAACGATCATATTGTACGATTCAACTCGCAGCCGGTCCTCGCGATCGATCCGGACACAGGATTGGCTTTCAACGTGGTCCACGTCAACAACACCGCAGACCCGTCTTTCGGGGAAGGTACGTTTGACCGTCCGTTCGCGAGCCTCGCTGCGGCCGAAGCGAACAGTGCACCGGGTGACGTGATCTATATCGGTCAGGGCGACGGAAGCCTGAACGGCTTGAACACGGGTATCGCCCTACAGGACAATCAGAGGCTGTTCGGAGCAGGCGGAGACATTTTCATTCCGATTCAGGACAACCAGTTGTTCCTGTTGCCGGGCACCGGGCCGCGATCGACCATTGCGAATCCTGGTGGTTTCAGTGTTGTTTCGCTTGCTGACAATAACCAAGTCCGCAACGTCAACATTGATGCGACCGGAGCACAGCAGGGTATCTACGGCAACGGCTCCAATGGTGGCGAAATCTCTGATGTGAATGTCACCGGTGCGTCGCAAAATGGCGTGTTGCTGGAGAATATTTCTGGCGACTGGGTCGCCGCTCGAGCCAGCTTCTCAAACAACATTAACGATGGATTCTCGGTTCGCGGCAATCCGGATCCGACATCAACGTTTCTCTTTGATAACGTTACGCTCAATGGCAACGGATCTGACGGGCTTCACCTAGAAGACTACGAGTCTAATTTGGTTACTATCCAAAACAGTACGACCAATGGAAACGGTCGGCACGGGGTGTTCCTTGGGAATCACACCGGAAACAACCTCGATCTGGACTTCCTCGGACACACTGCCAGCAACAACGGTGCCAACGGAATCTTTGTCAACGGCGGACGCGGTGACCTGAATATTCTCAACGCGACTGTGACCAATAACGCAGTCTCAGGTATTCGAATCGAGAACTTCGGCAATGGGATCGACGGGAGTACCTTCATCGGGAACGCGGATGGTGGAACCAGTACCATTACCGGAAACGGCATCAACAACCTGGAACTGATACTCAACCAGGGAAATATTGTTCAGGACGTCCTGATCACCGGCCTGACGATCTCTGATGGTGGCCGGGGAGTCAGCTCTACGGTAAACAATCCGGGTTCAGTGATGAACCTTGCGATTGTGGATAACTTCGAGATTTCGCGCCACCTCACCGACGGGATTCGCCTGACTGCGGACCAGAGCGGTGTTCTCAATGTGTTGATTGAAAACGAAGACCCAACCGCCCCGTTGCTGCTTAACGACAACGCTCAAACGGGTGCCGCGGGAATCGCATTGTTCGCCGATGGTCCTGTTGGTCAGGACAACTCGCAGATCAATGCGATCATTCGCAACGTTTCGATCAACAATGACTTGGAGAGCGGTTTCGCCACGACGATTCTGAACGTGGCTAATCAGACGGGTTTGAATATTGTTGGCAACGGTGCATCACAGATTAATCTCCAGCTTGAAGATTCACGGATTGAAAGTGCGTTGGCAGTTAATGCAGCGTTTGATAACGACGGCAACGGCGCGATCAACAATGTCTTTGCCGACAACTTGGTGATCCGGGGCGATAGCGGTATTTTGCTGAACTCGCTGGGTGGAACCCGATTGGACTTTTCAGTTTCCAACTCGGACATTCAGTCCAACGGGCTGATCACTGCAGGGTTTCAGCAAGACGCCAATGACTTTGCAGAAACAGGAGCCGCGTTTACGGACGTTCAGGGTGACTTCGGATTCGCGGCAAACGTTGTCGGCGATATCGGCGGAGGGTTGGATAACCTGACGCGAATTCAGTTCTCAAACAACCTCGTCAGGGACTTTACCTTCGACGCAGTTCAGGTTACCGCAAACGGAGATGCTCAGGTGCTTGCCTACATCATCGCCAATCAGATACTGCAGAACGGTCCCGGCAACGATAACCTGATTGAATTCCCGGACAATCCGGCGACCGCCGCTGGCGATTCGGGAGTTGCTCCGGTTAATCCAGCGGAGTTGGGTTTTCATCATGGAATCGTCGTCAATGCACGAGGCACATCGCGTGTTAGTGCTCGCATCGAATCCAATCAGTTGTTGAACAACTTTGAGTTGGGGATTCAGTTGAACGCTTCGGGCAACGCGACGTTGAATGCTTCGCTGGTTTCCAACAGCCTCGCGAACGATATTGGACAGGATGCCGACGGACTGGGCGCCGGTGTTATCACGACGCTCAACTCGGATCTCCAGGTCAACAGTTCTGGCAACGCTTCGGTCTGTCTGCATCTGTCCGAGAACGCGATCCGCTCATTGAACCTGATGGGGCCACAATTGGGCGAGGGGGATCTGTTTAATCTGGGTAACTCTTTCAGCCCACTGTCGACACAGCCTTTGACCGTCGAGGCTGATGGAGCGACCAATGGCTTCACCGACGCTGCTCTTGCCGGGCTTGGGTTGGTCACGGGAACCGTTGGAGTCTGTGAAGGTCTGATCTCTGACGAAGAGCTGTTCTTTGCCGCAAACGGGTTTGTGGATGCTAACACACCTCCGGGTGGTGGATTCCAGCCATAGACTACGAGTGATGTGATATCGGGTTTGCCCGAACAATCAATTTAATGGCTACATTGGGCTCTCTGGAAATTCCGGAGAGCCTTTTTTGTTGGACATGCAGGAAGTCAACTCGCGCAGACTGCCGATACCGGATTTGCTACCTTTTCGACCTTCGTGTGATATGACAATCGGAACCCAAGATTGAACGTTCTTCAGATCATTTCCGGCCGCCAAATCAATGGTGCTCTGACCTACTGCAAGTACCTTTCCGAGATGCTAGCGGAGCGGGGGCACCGTCTGACGATTTTGTGTCGAAGCGATAATTGGCTGGAGGAAGTGGGAGTCAAAGGCGTCGAGTTTCTCAACAGCGAACTGGAAAGAAAACCCTCTGAAATAGGCCGCATTGCACAGTTCGTGCGGTCGCGAAAAATCGATCTGGTCCATACACACATGAGCCGAGCGCATGCCTTTGGTGCGCTTTTGAAACTCACCACAGGAATCCCGCTGATCGCGACTGCCCACAATCGATCGTTTCAGGTCCACTGGCGCGTGAATGATTTTGTTTTGGCCAACTCCCATGCGACCCTTGAGTACCAGAAAAAAGTCAATCGGGTTGAATCACGAAAAATCGAACGTGTATTGTGTTTTACAGATCTGGAAAGATTTCGCCGGGTGACAACCAAAGATGTTCGCCGAGTCCAGCGCCAAATGCGGCTAAAAGGTGATGAGCTGCTGGTTGGTTGCGTGGGCGAAGTCACCCGCAGAAAGGGGCAGGTTTACCTTTTCGAGGCGATCAAGGAAATCGTCGCACAGGTGCCGAATTTTAAACTGGTGATGCTGGGTCGATATCAGCGTGACGAACCGTACACCAGAAAACTCCGCACGTTTCTGTTGCAAAATGGGCTGATGCGGCGTGTTAAATGGTTGGGGTTACGCATGAATGTGGCGGACTTTATGACCGCATTCGACATGTTGGTGGTGCCCTCAATCGAAGAGCCGTTGGGGCTGGTGGCGGCGGAGGCCTTGGCGGCGGGAACTCCGGTGATTGCGTCAGACACCGGCGGGCTTCCGGAAATTGTTCGACACCAAAAGTCAGGAATTCTTGTGCCTCCTAGGAATCCGCGAGCGATAGCCCAAGCCGTGATCAGGTTGGCGGGTGACCGGCAGGAACGTGAGACGATGGGCATTCATGGTCGGGAGCATGTTTTTCGCGACTTTGACAATGACAAACTGTGTGATCGTGTCGAAGAAGTCTACAGGAAAGTAATTTCTGGAGGCTTGCAGAAGGCTGCCTGAAATCGGTATAGCCTCGAAACGGCGAAACCTGTTAAATGCATTGCTTCCCACCGATAATCGAGGATTATCGGCCTTAGAAATGGCAAACACAAAAGGAATTGTGGCCATGCGGCAACTGCTGGAACTTGCACAACACGTCAATGGAGAGGTGGTCGGGTCAGACCAAATCCGAATTTCCGATGTCGCAACGTTGGCGAATTCACGGGCAGGTTCGATTACGTTTGCCACTTCGGAAAAAAACTACGAGGCGTTTCTTGCCAGCGACGCCTCTGCGGTTGTGGTCTCGCGTGACATTCAAGCCAACCCGAGTCGAAGTGCGATCGTGGTTGAAAATGTGACCGCGGCGTTCACTGAAATTGTTAAACTTTATCGGCCCCAGATTCTACGCGAGCCTTCTGGCATTCATCCCACCGCAGTTGTCAGTGACGACGCGATTATCGAAGACGGCGTTTCAATTCACGCTGGCGCGGTGGTGCTTGACGGAGTTCGAATTGGCTCTGGCACAGTCATTTTTCCAAACGTCACCGTGATGGAAAACTGCCAGATTGGATCCAATTGTAAATTGTTTCCCAACTGCGTTCTGTATGAGAACACCGTGGTGGGAGATCGCGTGGTACTGCATGCCGGCGCTGTGGTCGGTGCTTGGGGATTCGGCTACGAATCAAGCAGGCAGGGTCACAGAATATCGGCACAACTGGGTAACGTTGTTCTTGAGGACGACGTCGAACTGGGTGCCAACACCACGATTGATCGTGGCACTTTTGATTCCACCGTCATCGGAGAAGGCACCAAGATGGACGACCAGGTGATGGTGGGGCACAATTGCCGCATCGGCAAACACAACCTGTTCTGTTCGCAGGTTGGGATTGCAGGAAGTTGCCGCACGGGTGATTTTGTTGTGATGGGCGGTCAGGTTGGATTGGGGGATCACCTCACCATCGGCGACCGCGTTTCAATCGGTGCCAAATCGGGATTGATGCACGATGTTGAATCGGGGCAGCGCGTGATGGGGATTCCTGCGCGGCCTATCCGGCAGGCGATGCAGATTCTTGCATTGGAGTCACGATTGCCGGCGATGCGGAAAGAATTGCAGCAACTGCAGAAGAAGTACGATCAACTGGTCGAATCGAATGATCGTTCGATATCCAGGAAAGACGCAGCCTGAGCGGTTGCCATATTGAGCGAGTAAGTCACAGACGATGGGTGATTCGAAAAAAATTGGACTGATCGCTGGATGGGGCGACTTTCCCATTCGCGTTGCTCAGGCACTGGTTGCTGACGGATACGAAGTCTCCTGCATTGGCGTGAAAGGCCACGCGGACCCGGCGCTTGCGGAAATCTGCCACAGCTACAAAGAGTTCGGTATCGGCAAAATGGGAGCTCAAGTTCGCTACCTGAGGACCGCCGGAGTAACGCAGGCGACGATGGCAGGAAAGATCTTCAAAACATTGATCTTTGACCGCCTGTTTTTCGTCAGGCACTTGCCGGACCTGACTTTCATGCGTCATTTTTTTCCGATGCTGATTTCAAAAACACGCGACCGTAAAGACGACACGCTGCTGACTACCGTCACGGAACTTTATGCCGCCGGAGGGATCATGTTTGCGCCCGCAACCGATTTTGCGCCAGAACTGTTGGTCAAAGAAGGCAATCTGACAGCAAAGAAGCCCACCGATAGCCAGTTGCGGGATATCGAGTTTGGTTGGAAGATCGCCAAAGAGATGGGACGGCTGGATATTGGCCAGTCGGTGGTGGTGATGAACCAGGCGACGATTGCCATCGAAGCCATCGAAGGCACAGACGCCTGCATCAAACGGGCCGGAGAGCTTTCGCGAATTGGGTTTTCGGTGATCAAAGTCGCCAAACCCCAACAGGATATGCGCTTTGACGTCCCAACGGTGGGTGTCGGAACGATTGAGTCCATTCACACCGCTGGCGGGAAAGTCCTTGCCATTGAGGCCGACCGGACGATCGTGGTTGACCAAGAGAAAACCATCGAATTGGCGAATCGTTACGGTATTGTCATCGTCGCAAGGAACGGTGTCGTGACCCAATCTGCGACCAGTTAGGTCGGCTTGTTCGAATCGCTCACTGACGAAGGGCTTGTTTGCAGCATGTTGTTCCACCAGCGGTCGCGAACGTCATCTACGATTTCGTTTTGCTCAAACTGTTGACCATCGACGCTTGCTACCTTCAGCGGTCCGGTTACCGCGTTGATCCAGAGCATCGCATCGCTTGCCATGCAATCCGCCAAGCGAAACTTCCGGCGAACAAACTCAAGGCCCAGTTTGGCGACCGCGAAGCGAAGCGAAACGCTGTCTAGGACCATGCTTGCGGGGGGAAAAATAATTTCCCCGTCTCGCACGATCCCCACGCTGCCAGTGGAAGATTCAGCGACCGAGCCTTCGCTGTCGAACAACAGCGGTCTTGCATTGGGTTGTTTTTCGCGGGCTTGGGCGTCGGCGAGAAAGTAATGCAAACGGCTGCGGGATTTGATGGATTTGGGAACCGAAGTTGCGGCAATTTCGGTGGTCGCAACGCTCTGGAGCAGAACTCCCGGGTTGGCCCAGTGTTTGTCTTTCTCCATTTCGATGACGTAGGGGTAGACCAGTACGGTCCACCGTTGCGGGTGGGCGTCGGGAAATCGAGGCGAAGTTCCAGGCGTGACGCAGACGCCGATTCCAAGATTGCTTCCCTGTTTGAGCACGATTTCGTTTTCGGCAACGACGGTGTCGATCGGTTTGCGAATTTCCTGGTCGGCGATGGAGAGCCCGATTGTTTCTAGGCCGGATTGAATGCGATCGATGTGCCACCGCAGCAGCGGCAACTCGTCGCGGCAAGACCATGTTCTGAGTTGCTCGGTGATGGTGACGCCCATCGTAAAGCCATAGTCCGAGATCGGGATCGCCAGTTCGTTGACCGGAGCGAGCGATCCGTTGAGATAGCCAACCAGTGACCTGTTCATTTGACGCCCAGTAATTGGCCGTCTCTGGCGCTGACGATTTCGACATCCAGCAGGTCATTGTCGTTAACGTTTGGCGAATCGATTTTAACCTGGGCGTAGCGACACGAAGTCCCCCACGCGGTTCCGGAGTCGTCTACTTTTTCCACAAGGAGCTGAAGGCGTTCGCCGACAAGCGATTCGAAGTACTCGGCCTTTAATTGTGATTCAAGTTGTTTCACGACCGCCCCCCGCTCGGATTTGATGTTGCCCGGAATCTGATCCGGCATCTCGGCAGCGGGCGTCGTTCGCCGCGGGCTAAAGGGAAACATGTGAATTTTTGAAAATCCGATTTGACGACAGATGTCGAGCGAGTCTTCAAAATCGTTTTCGGTTTCACCGGGGAAGCCCACGATCAGGTCTGTTGAGAACGCGGGCTTGCGAAGTGCTTCTTTGACCACGTTGCAGCGGTCGATGATGTGTTTTCGGGTCCAGCGGCGTTTCATGCGGCGGAGGATTCGATCGGATCCGCTTTGCACACAGACATGCAGATGCGGGCAGACCTTTTCCGGGAACTCCTGCATCACTTCGATCAGTTCGCGGGTGACTTCGGTAGCTTCGATGCTCGAGAGCCGCACACGAAAGTCCCCGCGGATGTTGCAGATGTTGCGAACCAGATGCGAAAGCCGGGTCCAATCGGTTTTGGGTTTGCCTTTGTTAAAATCGACTCCGTAGTGCCCAAGGTGGATGCCGGTGAGGATGACTTCGCGAAAGCCATTGTCGATCAGGCGGCGGACTTCGTTGAGGATATCGTCGTGGGGACGGCTTTCCATCTTTGGCCGCACCGTGGGGATGATGCAGTAACTGCACTTCAACAAGCACCCATCCTGAACTTTAACGTAAGCGCGATGGCGTCCGTCGAGTCCGGAAATGCCGTTGGGGATGTCGACGACTCCGAATCGTCCCAGCAGATCAGGAATCTCACGTTTGTCGGTGATGACTTCCGAGACGCCCGGAAGCGCGGCGACGGCATCGGGTTCACGTGTCGCGTAGCAGCCCATCACGACCAGGCGTGCATCAGGGTTCTCTCGATGCATCCGGCGGATGATCTGGCGGCTTTTGGAGTCGCCTTCGTTGGTGATGGTGCAGGTGTTGATGACGCACAAATCGGCGTGCTGGTCTTTTTCGGCTTCACGGTAGCCTGCGCCCAACAGGCCCTCGCGAACCAGTTGCGTTTCATACTGGTTGACTTTGCAACCGAGAGTTACTGTCTTGATGGAAGCCACGGTGGATGCGACACAGTCGGGTAAGAGAAGGAATCCACCGGTCAGGTGGGACATTGCAACGGTCTCGATTTTTGAAAACGGGGCGTCGCTGCTGGTCGAAAGGTTAACCGGCAGTGGGCTTTGTACAAAGAATCAAATCGGATTCCGGTCAGCGAAAGACAAAAGTTGACCCCGGTAGGGCATAATTGACCATTAACCCGGATTATTCACGAGGCGTGGGCGTGGGCGTTGGAATCAGTTTCGACAGTGATCCGCGACTCTGATGCGACTCTGATGCGATGAAACGATCGCTGCGGTATTAACCGGCGCCGTCATGGTCGTTCCGGTTGGCCGTTACTCTTCGGGAACCGGTTCAATCGTTGCACGCATTGAACCGTCACAGCGTGGGATATAACGATCCCTTCCGAATGCGTGGATCTGGTCACGTTTGAGTTCCGCATGCTCGCGCGTCGTTGTCAGGCAAATGGCTTTGCCCGATGCATCAACCTGTCTGGCGATAACAAAACCCCGATCGACCGTGTGACCAAAAAGTCGACGCATCATGGAGATGACGTAGTCGTAAGAGTGATCGTCATCGTCCCAGAGGACAACGTTGTAGCGAGGTTGTTTCTTCTGTCGAGACTTGGGTTCGGCCAAAGTTGCAATTCCTTGCTTTGACATGAGCCGGTGCTCCGATGGGTAGTGCGATGAACAGGGGGTCAGGTGACTGACCGTTTTGTATTTTCCCATACTCGCGTTTAGAGGCAAGACTTTCTTTTGGCGGGAAATGCCAGGAAATGCCGGGGTTGCTCCGATGACAGCGAGGAATGCTTTCAGGGGGTGGCTTTTGCGATAACTGAGAATTTCACTCACAATCCTGGCGTAGAAATCAATTTGGAATGGGAACGCATTGCTGCAACGAAATGCGACGCCTGACGTTGCCGATAATTCCGGATTAGAATGCGAAAATACCGCATTTTATGGAGAGACGATTGGACAATATCCTTCAATGGCTCGACGCCAACCGTAAGCGTTTCGAGCAGGATCTTTTCTCGCTACTGAAGTTGGCGAGCATCGGTACAGACCCCGCGTACGACGATCAGGTTCGCGAAACGGGAAAATGGATTCATGACTTTTTCGGTTCTATTGACTTTGAGGTCAAGTGGATCGAGACCTGTGGCCACCCGATCATTTTTGCACAATCGCCGCCGGTGGATAACGCTCCGACGGTTCTGGTCTACGGGCACTACGACGTTCAGCCTCCTGACCCACTGGAGCTTTGGGATACGCCGCCATTCGAACCTGCGGTCCGCAACGGGAACGTTTACGCTCGGGGTGCGACCGATGACAAAGGTCAGATGTTAACGCATCTGTTCAGTTGTGAAGCGTGGATGAAGGAAAAGGGTTCCCTGCCGATCAACGTTAAATTCTTCATCGAAGGTGAAGAAGAAAGCGGCAGCAAAGGCATGAACGAAATGCTGGCCGGGAAGTACGACGCCGACATCGGCATGCCCGTGAATGAGCTGTTGGCCGCCGATGTGGCCGTGATCAGCGACACATCGCAATACGGACCCGGGCAACCGGCCATCACATACGGCTTGCGAGGCATCTACTACTGGGAGCTTCGCCTCAAAGGGCCCAACCGGGATCTTCATTCGGGTGCCTTTGGCGGTTCGGTTTCCAATCCGGCAAATGCGTTGACCCACATGCTGGACGCTCTGATTGATGGCGACGGTCGGATTCAAGTGCCTGGCTTTTACGACGGAATTGAGGAGCTTTCTGAAAAAGAACGCCAACTGTTTGCGGACCTGAATTTTGATGACGCCGCCTACATGAAAGAGCTTGGTGTGGATGCGATTCATGGCGAAAAAGACTTTTCCACTTTGGAACGCCGTTGGGCCCGGCCGACGTTTGACATCAATGGTTTGTGGAGCGGATACCAGGGTGAGGGAGCCAAAACCGTTTTGCCTGCCGAGGCGGGAGCCAAGTTCAGTTTCCGGCTTGTTCCCGGACAGTCGCTCGAAAAAGTCAAAAGCGGACTCGAGCAGATCCTGAAAGAAAACTGTCCGCCAGGAATTCAGATGGAGTTGATCGACATGCACGGTGCTTCGGGCTGTGTGGTTTCAATCGACAACCCATTCTTGAAGTCCGCTGCAGAGGCGGTGAAAAAGGGGTTTGGTGTGCGACCGGTGTTCATCCGCTCCGGCGGGAGCATCCCGGTTGTGTTGGCATTCAAGGAACTGCTGGGCATCGACACGATGTTGCTGGGCTGGGGGTTGGATGATGACAACCCACACAGCCCCAACGAAAAGTTCTCGCTGGACGACTTTTTCCGTGGCACGCGATCAAGCGCAATCCTGTGGCAGGAACTGGCGTCGAAGAGTTAAGCGGGTGGTTGTGTGGGCCGCACAGGGGCAGCGGTTTCTTGAATGGGTTGATTTACGAGACCGCAGTTTGTGATCTTTGGTTGGCTTTGGCGGCAAGTTTCGCGATCAAGCCGCCGGCTTTTTGCTCAAGGTCGTAGCCGTCACGGAAGCGAATCAAAGGGGCGTCGGAAAGCGCTCTGCGAATTTTGGCGTAGATCTCGGCGTCCATCGGTTTGTGTGGAAGGTCGCGAATGAAGAGGCCTTTGATTTGCCCCTTTCCGCGTTTCGTGATTTTCAGATAGATCTCGGGATCTTTTTCGCCGGAATCACCAATCAGCAAAAAATCACGATTCGGGTAACACTTCATCAGCTTGCGGATCGCCAGGCGTTTTCCCTGTCGGCGAATGATGAACTTTTTCAGCAACTGATCGCGGATGCGAAAATTTCGCAGGTGCATCGTTCCAAGGGGCAGCGTCTGTTCGCGCTTCATTTCCATCAATGGCCCGTAAAGTTGCCAGGGGCTTGATGAGACGTAATGGAAGTACGCTCCCAGGTCTGCCCAGTCGCGGTACAGTTCGGGCATCTGCTCGACACAGCAGTAGCGGTTCAGAAAAGTGTTTCTCAGCAGCTTGCTTTTGTCCTCAACGCTCGAAAGCTTGATCGTGTCGTCGATGTCCGAAACCACACTCACGCCATACGGTGGCAGCAGTTGGACTTGAGTTTGCAAACGCGTTTCAGGTTGACCTTCTATCCAAACCGACAATGGCAACGACCGTCCGGAATGCTGCAAGTCCGTGATGCCGGCGGCTTGTGCAAGCTCCTGGGGCAATGGTAGCCAACTGCGAAAGTGCCCGTTGCGGCGCGTTTTGCGTTTAAGCACAAATTCGTGGTCGCCCACACCGACGCCGATCGTCTGCTTGGGGTCGCCTTCGGCAAGAAACGGACTGACCCGTTGGGTAAAGATCGGGCTGTCCAGTTCCTGGTCACTGGCCTTCATCATGTTGCCGACCACGCGGATGAGCATTTTTTGGCGGCGGTTAAACTTCAATGGCGAAACCGAGGCCACACCGGAGATATGGACCCTCCAATCGCCGGATTCCCGCTGATATCCCCATGAAGGATAGGTTAGCAACCGTGTTTTCATTCGTTGGTTCGTTGGTTCACTGCTGTCACAAAGACTTCTACCTGTGCCATAATGTAAAGTTTCATCGGCAAAATTTACAGCATCTCTACCGGACAACCTCCGAATTCGTCAGGCAAGCGACTTATGTTCAAGCTCTCGGCACCATTTAAACCGAACGGCGATCAGCCACAGGCGATTGACAGCCTAGTGGCCGGATTGGAACGCGGGCAAAAGCACCAGGTCCTGATGGGAGTCACGGGGTCGGGAAAGACATTCACGATGGCCAACGTGATCCAGAAAATGAGCCTTCCGACGTTGGTGATTTCACACAACAAAACGCTTGCCGCCCAGCTTTACAGTGAGTTCAAGGAGTTCTTTCCGGACAACGCCGTCCACTACTTCGTCAGCTACTACGACTACTATCAGCCCGAAGCCTACATTCCCCAGCGTGACATTTACATCGAAAAAGATGCCTCGATCAACGAGGACATCGATCGCTTGCGACTGGCGACGACCAGTTCGCTGGTCAGCCGCAAGGACGTGATCATCATCGCCAGCGTGTCGAGCATTTACGGACTGGGGTCTCCGGCAGATTACAAAGCGATGATGGTCGCCATCAAGAAAGGCGAAACCATCAACCGCGACAAGATGCTCGGCAAGCTGATCGAGATCCAGTATCAACGAAATGACATTGCGTTTGAACGATCGCGATTTCGTGTTCGAGGCGACAGCGTCGAGATCTGGCCGGGATACGAAGAGTTTGCCTACCGGGTCGAATTCTGGGGCGACGAAGTCGAAAAGATCTCAATGATCAATCCGCTGACCGGAGAAAATATCCAACCGGAGGAACAGATCTACATTTATCCGGCAAAGCACTTTGTGTCCTCCGAGGACAGGATCCAGGACGCGGTGAAGCGGATCCGTTTTGAACTCAAGGAGCGGCTGGAAGAATTTCAGAACCAGGGCAAACTGCTGGAAGCCCAGAGGCTTAACGCGCGAACCCGTTTCGACCTTGAAATGCTGGAGCAGGTCGGCCACTGTCCAGGCATCGAAAACTACAGCCGTCACATTGCCGGACGTGAATCGGGAGAAACGCCCGAGACTCTGTACAACTTTTTCCCCGATGATTTCCTGTTGTTCATTGATGAGTCCCACGTGACGGTCTCGCAGGTGCGTGCGATGTACGCCGGCGACCAGAGCCGCAAGAACACGCTGATCGAACATGGCTTTCGGCTTCCCAGCGCCCGCGACAACCGCCCATTAAAGTTCGAAGAATGGGAGGGCCGTACCAAACGCGTCGTCTACGTGTCGGCGACTCCCAACGATTACGAACTGGAAAAAACCGAAGGCGAAGTCGTCGAGCAGATTATTCGCCCGACCGGTTTGCTGGACCCGATCGTGGAAGTGCTTCCCGCCAGCGGGCAAGTCAACCATTTGCTGGGGGAAATTCGCGAGCGAGTTGATGCCGGCGATCGGGTGCTAGTGACAGCCCTGACCAAGCGACTGGCGGAAGACCTTTCCACATACTTTTGCGAAAATGGAATCGCCAGCAAGTGGCTGCACAGCGAACTTGATGCGTTTGAGCGGGTCGAGCTTCTTCGCGACTTGCGAGCCGGGCAGTTTGATTGCCTCGTCGGCGTTAACCTGCTTCGTGAAGGCCTGGACTTGCCCGAAGTTTCCCTGGTCGCGATTCTGGATGCGGACAAGGAAGGCTTTCTGCGTAGCGAAACATCGTTGGTGCAGACGATTGGCCGCAGTGCCCGCAACGTGAACGCCAAAGTCATCCTGTATGGTGACAGGATGACCGAGGCGATGAAAAATGCAATTCAGGAAACTGCACGCCGTCGCAAGATCCAACAGGATTACAACAAGGCCCACGGCATCACGCCCACGTCGGTGAAAAAAGCCATCAAGGCCGGAATCGCCCAGGACCTCCGCAATCGCCGCGAAGCCAACGCGAAAGCGACTGCAGATAATTCTCCGCTTGTGACCGAAGAGTACATCGACGAACTGCGAACCGAGATGCTCAAGGCGGCCGAAGACCTTGAGTTCGAGCGGGCGGGAACTCTTCGTGACCGCATCGCCAAACTTCAGGACAGCATCGGCCAACCGGTAGACAGCGTTGACTTCAAATCAGCTGGAAAAAAGAAAGGGCGACGAAAGAAGGCGTCCCGGGTACCGCGTCCCAAACGGCAGTAGGTCGTCGTCGGGTTGGTCGCGTGGTGAGCCGCTGGCCGGGTGAAGGTGCGGCTCACGTTGCGCGGCTCGCATTCGTGGTTCACGTTGCGGGCCGTGCGCAGCTACTCAAGGACAAACTCTTCGATCCCGGCTTTGATTGCGTTCATGAAATTCGCGGCTCCGACACCGTTGGCCACGCGGTGGTCAAAGCACAACGTTGCTTCGATCGCGGGCTCGAAGTCGAACGAATCGCCGCGCTGAACGGGAACCGGGTAAACTTCGCCAAAAGCCAGCGTTGCCACCGCCGGCGATACGATCGCGGGAATGCCGAATCGCATGCCGGCTTTGCCGATATTGGAAACCGTAATCGTGGTTGAGGCATCGGCCTGGTCTTCGCCGTTTCGAGCTTCGGTGACTTGTGCCGCGTAGGCTGCAAAGAATTGCGACTGGCTCATTTTGTCGGCACCGCGAACAACTGCGGTTACCATTTCGTCGCCCGGCAACGCGACCGCCACGCCAAGGTTCACGTCATGGAACTTCTGGAATGACTTGCCGTCAGCAGAAAGCGTGCTGCGAAAACGGTCATGACTTTTGAGAGCCTGCACGACTGCCCAGCAAGCCATCGCAAATCCGGTGGCTGTTCCGCCGTCTGCTTTGACTGTCTGGCGTGCCGCGTGAACTGTGGACCAACCGATACGGTTTCCAACGGTCACGGGAATCGCTTCGGTGACGCCACGTTTGAGCCGGTAGTTCAGCACAATTTGCGATTTTGGAAGCGGAACGAGTTCGAACTGGTCCGAATCGGGAGAACCGCCGGAAGTCGCCAGCCAGGCATCCACGTCCGCTGGCATCAGCTTGCTTCCGGCCGCTGGAATCAGTTGTGCTGAATCGAGCAAGTCGTGTTTTTTGAGATAGCGCCGTGTCCTTGGCGGGATCGCAACGTCGCCCGAGCGAACGGCTGATGAGCTCGTCGTGGCGGATGATTTTGCTTTGGCCGGTTCTGCCGGCGCGGTCTCTGCGGGGCCGTGGCCGGCGGGCATTTCCTTGACCCCTTCGGCGACTTCCATTTTTGCGATTTCGGTGCCGATCTCGAGGACGCTGCCCGTTTCGACCAACCACTCGACGATCGTCCCGTCGTAGGGAGATTCGACGTCTGTCGTGGCTTTGTCGGTTTCCATCGTGTAGATGGGCTCATCGCGTTTGACGGTGTCGCCCGGTTGCTTGAGAAAATCGACCAACAGGGCTTCCTGAAGGCCTTCGCCGAGTTGGGGGATGCGGACAGAAATAACAGGCACGGATGGTCTCCGGAGAATTGTGAAAAATATGAGCGGCGCGGTTTGCGTGTGGCGAGCGAAAGTTGCGTCTGCTCACCGACACCGGGAAACCGTTACTCTTCGAGAGTCACCTGAATCGCATCGATGAGTTCTTCGACATCCGGCAACGCCTCGTACTCATAGATCGGATTGTAGCCGATATGAATATCGGGTTTGGAGACCAACTGCGGTGGGCTGACGAAGTGGTAAAAGCCTTTTTCGTCGGCAAGCAAATCGGTGATGATCATCTGACCGACGCTGCAGCTGCGACCGTCCTCTTGGACAACGACCAGACGACCGGTCTTTTCCACGGACTCGAGAACCATCTCGCGGTCCCAGGGCTGGATACTACGGAGGTCGATGATCTCGACACTGCACTCCTGTTCCAGTTGCTTTGCGGCTTCGAAAGCCAGTTCGACGCAGTTGCCCCATGAGACCACTGTCACATCCTCGCCCTCCTGGCGAATGCGGGCTTTTCCGAACGGCACCGGTTCGACGGATTCGACTTGCATCTGCTGACGGAACATGTGCTTGGGGACCAAAAACAACGTCGGATCGTCGGCTTGCATGGCCGTCCACATCAACCCGGCAGAATCTTCGGGGGTACTGGGGATCACGACCCGAATGCCAGGCATATGAGCAAACATGGATTCGTTGGCCTGGGAGTGCCACAGAGAACCACCGGGCAGGTAAGCACCATAAGGAGAATACAGCACGACCGGGCATTTCCACTGGCCACCGGTTCGCCAGCGAAGCGTACCCAAGTTCTGGCTGATCTGGTTCATTGCCGGACCGGAGAAGTCGATAAATTGAATCTCGAATACCGGATTCCAGCCGTAGCTGGCCATGCCGATTCCAACCCCAACGATGGTGGCTTCGGCCAAAGGCGAATTGAAGGCACGTTCAGGGTAGTCGTGGGACAAATCGTTGGTCATCCCGAACACACCGCCCTTGGGGGCTTCGATGTCTTCGCCGAAAAAGATTGTTTTGTCGTCGCTGGCCAAACGCTGTTTGAAGACATGGTTGATGGCGTCGACCATCCGCCACTGCTTGCCCGATTCCAGGGGCGGAGTCGTTGCGGTGGGCTCGTCGCCAAACAGATCGTCCATCAGTTCGGTCGTCGACGGATCGGGTTCGTTTTCCGCGTTGATGTAGTCCTGATCCACTTCCTGACGGATGGTTTCTTGGATGGCGTCCCAGTCCTCTTGAGTCAGTTTGCCGGCGGCGATCAGCTCTTTGGCGTAGAGCTCAATCGGATCCCGCTGCATCATTTCGTCGATTTCTTCCTGGGGACGATACACGCGATGGTCGTCGCTGGAAGTGTGTGAGCAAAGCCGATCCAGTTCGCAGACGACAACCGTTGGGCCGCCGCCACTGCGGGCTTTGTCCAGAATCGGTGCCATGAACTGACCAAGCCGCTCCGGATGCCGGGCGTCAACGTGCTTGACGAGGTCGTCGTGGAAAATTCCCAGGTTGAACGGATTGAACTTTTCGGTGTTGGTGCTGATTCCGTAGTTGTTGTCTTCGACGATGAACACAATCGGAAGCTGCCGTTCGACGGCAAAGCTCACCGCTTCGTAGAATTCACCCTGTCGCGAGGCGGCATCCCCGACGGTAGCCACGGCAATGTTCTTTTTGCCTTCCAGTTGCATCGCCCAAGCGACACCACAGGCCGGAAGTGCATTGGCTCCGGTGGGCGTTGGGACGCTCCAGACGTTGCGTTTGCGGTCCGAGTAGTGGCCGGGCATTTGGCGGCCTTTGCTGGAACTGCCGGCTTTTGCAAAATAGGCCGACGCAAGTTCGGCATTGGTAACGCCCCGAGCCAACACCATCGCGCGATCGCGGTAGTACGGGAAAAGGTAATCGCCCTCTTCCAAGGCCAGAGATACCGTGGCGAGGGTCTCGTGGCCCATGCCCGCAACCTGAAACCAGCCTTTGCTTTGGCGGTGCAGAACGCCCTCGCGGCGATCTCCTTCACGGCTGAGAAACATCAGCTTGAGCAAGGACAGCGAGTCAAAGCCCTCGAAGTCGTCCGCTGAATTCACATTTACCTCTGAAGTTTGGGCTGCAGTTAAATCGTTTGCCATAATTTCAATATCGTCTTGGTCCCATCTTTAATCGAGGCTGCTTACTGGTAACCGAGCAGGAATCGGGGGACGATACCGCAGGGAAAGCTTCTCGGCAACAGGTACGACCGAAATTCACCCTTTATTCCCTGTCTCCGGAAGGTAAACTCATGTTAGGAGCTGCTCGATATCAACCAGTGTACTTCTGCCACAGGAAGCCTGCTACCGAAATCGATTTTACCCCGTTGGCGACGCCACGATGTGAAACTTGCCACCACAGAACGGTCTGAGAGAAGAACATTCAGATGGTTTGTGTTAATTTGCAACTTCTGCGTCAGAGCGGTGTTAGTTTCACCAGAGCTGATCTTTAACCTGCTATTTGTACCCTGCTTTAAGGAAATCTGAATGTCTTATTGGCGATCCAGAGTTTTGTGTTCTCTGCTGGCCGTTGGTGGCTTTGCTTTTTCGTCCGTCTCCTTTGGCCAGGCTGTTGCTGAAAAGCAGGATGCCGACGCCTCGATTCAAAGTAAGGGAACTCCGCCGTACAAAACGTCGCTTCAGCGTGTCACCTACGACATCAAGTACCTTGCCAGCGACGAGCTGGGCGGTCGTCAGCCGGGAACCCCGGAAATGGTTCTTTCGGAAGACCACATCATTGCCGCCTATCGCAGTTCGGGCCTGGTCGATCCGACGGGCAACAACTACAAGCAAACTTTTGACGTCGGTCAGCAGAAGACTCTGGTTGCCGAAAAGTGCGCATTGAAGCTTACCGGTCCCGATGGAGAATCCATCGACCTGAAGGTTTCCGAAGGATATTCACAACTTCTCAACCGCAGTGACTTCGACATCCAAGGTGCTGAACTGGTCTTTGTTGGGTACGGAATCAACGCAGAAAAGCAACTCAATTTTGACGAGTACGCAGACATCGACGTGGAAGGCAAAGTGGTTGTCCTGATCCGCCGCGAACCGCAACAGAAAGTCGACACGAGCGTCTTCAATGGTGCACAGTTGTCCCGATGGTCCTTTATCGCGTCCAAGGTGGCCGGTGCCAGACAAGCAAAAGCCGCTGCGATCCTGATGGTCAACGATTCGGTCACCGTGGAAGAGGAAGACGGCGACAGCTTGGTCCAGTCCAGTCGCTTCGGCCAGGATGTTGGCTCGGTTCCGTACATGCAAATCAAGCGGAAAACTCTGGACAAAATTCTTGCAGCAACCCCCGTTGTCACTCCCGCTGGCGACAAGCTTGAATCGATTGCAGCAATCGAAGATCGTATGGACGTTGAGCTTGAGCCTCTTTCGCAGACGCTTCCGGGCTGGAAAGTGGATGCTTCGGCGGACTTTCGCGTTGGCGGCATTGCGACGTCCAACATCGTCGGCGTCATCGAAGGCGAAGGCCCTCACGCAGATCAAACGATCGTTATCGGTGCCCACTACGATCACCTTGGCAAAGGGGCCTACGGTTCTCGAGCCGGTGCCAAGCAGCGGGGCATGATCCACAACGGTGCCGACGATAACGCGACCGGAACCGCCGCGGTGATGGAGCTTGCTCGCCGTTTCGCCGCACGTGACAAAAAACCCGCTCGCCGGTTGGTTTTCGTTTGCTTCACAGCCGAAGAAATGGGCTTGCTGGGGGCATATCACTACGTTCGTGATCCGATTTATCCGCTGGACAAAACCGTCGCGATGATCAACTTTGACATGATCGGTTGGTTGCGGGAAGACAAAGTCACTCTCTACGGTTGGAACTCTTCGGCTCAGTTTGACAAGATGTTCGAATCAGCCAACACGGACATGGGCCTGGAACTGCTCAAGCCACCATCGGGCTTTGCCGGCAGCGATCACCTGCCCTTCAATGAGAGAAGGATCCCCAACACGTTTATTCACACGGGCCTGACCAGCACCTACCACACGCCGGATGATGACTTCAAAACCATCGACTGTGCCGGTGCGGTTCGCGTGATTGATTTTACCGAAGCCTTCATCGACGAACTGGTTAACGCAGAAAAGCCGCCAAAGTACGCAGTGGCTGGCCCGTTCCGCCTGGGCGTTAACATCGAAGAGGTCGAGGAAGGCCTGTTGCTTTCGACGATCAGTGACGATTCGGTTGCTCAAGCAAGTGGACTTCTCGAAGGAGACGTTATTTTGAAGTGGGGCGATGAGAAGCTTACCAACCGTCGCGGACTTCTCCGTGCGATCCGCCGCGACAAAGGCAAGACGGTCCCACTGAAGGTCAAACGTGACGGTGCTGAAATTGATGTCCAGCTTCGCCTGGTTCGTCCCGGTGAAGAAGACGAGGCATAGTGCCGCGTTGGCCAAATTGAAGACACAGCGACGTGTTGCAATCGCAGCGCGTCGCTTTTTTTGCGCGATCGTCCCGAAAAATGCAGGGACGACATGTTGCCGCCTTGTGGCGGGTGTAATGCGAGGATCTCGCGAATTTCAGTTTCGGTTGGCGAACTGAGCCACGTGCCGGAGTGTCATCGCCGCGATATCGATTTCGGAGACTTTCGATAAATGCTCCCAGCCCGGGGCCGCGTTGACTTCTAGGACCAGCGTCCGACTCGGGTTGTTTTGATCGTAAATCAGATCGACGCCTGCGATTTGACATTGATTGGACGCTGCGGCGCGAAGTGCGATGTCCTTTTCCTGCTGCGTCAGAACGTGAGGCGAACACGTTCCACCGCAAGTCGCGTTGGTGCGCCAATCGCCGCCGGCAGCGATTCGCTTCATGCCCAAAACCGCATCTCCGATCACAAACGCGCGGATATCGAAACCGCCGGAATCGACAAAACGCTGCAGGTAGAGGACTTCACCCCGACGGACAAAATCTTCGAACGCAACGATGGCTTTCTGTTGGCAATTCAGCCGAATCAGATCCCGCCCCATGCTGCCGAAAATGGGTTTGAGAACAACATCGCGCCCAAGTTTGTCAAAGGCTTCGACGGCCTGCTGGACCGATTGGCAAACCTCAAAATCGGGCACCGCGATGCCCGCTTCGGCAATCAGGCACAGCGAAAGGTACTTGTCGATCGCAATCTCCATCGCTCGCGGCGGATTGATGATCGGAAAGCCCGTCGCTGCCAGACGCTGGAGACAGTCCATGCGAAACACGACCTGCTGCAGGGAACCGGCGGGCATGATTCTGACCAGCAAGGCATCGGCCCTCGCGCCGGAACAGGGAAATTCGACGCCGTCGGAGCCCTCTTGTAACCAAGCGCCAAGCCGCCGAAAGTCAACCGACGCGACGTCCACGTCCGCAAGATCGTCTGCGGCTCGGACAAGATCCCGGAAGTGCCAGCCGGCACCGGATGAGAGAACGCCGATTTTCATGTCAACAACATCAGAGGTTCCAGGACTCTTTGAGAATGTCGTCGCGTACTTGACCGTACTCAAACTCGTTTCCGGTTTTGACGTTGCGAATCGTCACCCGGGCAGGGCTGAACAGCAGCGGGTCGATTCGGTAAAAGTCCATTTCGTATCGTTTGAAGATCTCGATGAACGGCTTGCCGAAATCAGCCGAACTGGAGCTGGGGATTTTTGGTCCGATCGATTCTACCGCGTCGTCATCGCAATCGACTTCCAGTTGCACGTGGGCTCCGTAGAGCACCGAATCGTTGGTCCAGCCCAGGGCTGTCAGGTCTTTGTCTGCAATCGGAGGCAGCGACGCGGTGCCGGTGCCTTTTTTGATCGTTTTCAAGTCAAAACCAAGCTCATGTAGTTTGTGGATCGCTGTTTCGACGGTCCTTGCGGTGACCTGAATCGTGCCCGGCAAGCTGGCGGTGCGGGCCACACAGATACGAACCTTGTCCGCGGCGATGCCACATTCATTGGCAATTTCTTCCGCGACCCGATCGCATGGAACAGAAGACGTCTCCAACACGGCGACCACCGGTTCGCTTTTCGCAACCAGGCCATACTCATCTAGGACTTTTTCCTTACCCCGGGAGCTTCGTGCCGGCCCGCTGCACATCGCAAAGAACTTACCGACCGATAACGGCCAGCCCGCGTACTGCGACGCCATGCAACTGACCAGAGGGTGGTCCGTCTGAACCTCTACGGTGAAAGCAAACGGGCCTGACGACGGGCGGACCTGAACTTGGGCCAGATCGGCCAGGCATATCCTGGCCAGCAGGACTCCTGCTTCGGCGGTGCCGGTGCGGTCGTGAGCAAAGTCAAACAGCTCCGCACCCGAGGGTAGCGTTGAGACCTGAACGTCGAGATCGGCAAACTGCTGGCGGTGCGAGTCAAGAAGTTCGCTTGCCTGTTGGTTAATAGATTGAATTGTCACGGAGTGGGTCTTACGGTCAAAACGAAAAATTCAGGGCTCGATCACGTTCACATGCTTGCCGGCGAAAAACGATTGAATGTTCTCACCAACAGTACGCATCAAACGGCTGCGAGCTTCGGTCGTGGTCCAGGCGTTGTGAGGAGTCAGCAAACAGTTTTCGCACATGACCAGGGGGTTGTCTGCGGCCGGCGGTTCGCTGGAAAGAACGTCCAGGCAGGCTCCGGCGATGGTTCCCGCTTTTAATGCATCGGCTAAATCGGATTCGTTGATTAGTGAGCCACGAGCGGTATTGATCAGAATTGTCTGGGGCTGCATCTGTTGAAGCAAATCCCGATTCACGAACCGCTCGGTTTCAGGGGTGGCCGGACAGTGCAGACTTGTAATGTCAGCCTTGCCTACGAGTTCTTCCAGCGAAAGCCATTGAACGTCTTCCAGGCCACTGACGTTTCGTTGTGTGCGACTGTGAACCAACACGTTCATGCCAAAGGCCTTTGCCAAGCGCGCCGTCGCCTGACCAATACGGCCAAACCCAACGATGCCAAAGTTCTTGCCTTTTAGTTCCATCAATGGCGAAAGCCAAAATGTGAACTGGCCGGCGGCTTGCCACTTTCCCATATCAATCGCCATGTGGTGAGCAAGTGGCGTGTGGATAAACGAAAGCAACATCGCGAACACGTGCTGGGCAACCGAATCGGTGCTGTATTCGGGAACATTACAGACGGTCACATTTCTCGCCCTCGCAGCGGCGACATCCACATTGTCATAGCCGGTTGCCGAAACTGCTATTAGTTTCAGGTCCGGAAGTTTGTCCAGAACAGCGGCATCGATGCGGACCTTGTTGATCACGATCACCTGAGCCCCGGTTGCCCTGTGGACGACTTCTTCGGGAGCCGACACCGGATACCAGTCGAATGGGTCATCTTCTGCCAGCTTGCCGATCGGCTGCCAGCGTGCGAGGTCCGGTTCTAGGGCTCGACCGTCCAGGACTGCAATTTTCATCTAGCCAACTACTCCAAAAGCCACCAACGCCAACCACGTGATCCAGCTCAATTGGAGCACGGCAAACAGAACAACCCACCGCCACGGCTTGGCGTTGGAATCCTGTTTCTGATCCGATTCCCTGTTTTCTTCGGCCAATTTTCAGGCTCCTGCGAGTGCTATCACATTCTTGTTGCCGGAATTTTCGTTTTCAGACATAAAATCCGCAAGTCCCGCAAGGTTTAACACGATACCACATCTAGCAATGGATAACTAAAAAGGACTTGCGCGATGTTAACCAAACGACTGACAGTCTGCACGCTACTGTTTGCGGCCACTGCAGCCATTTGCACCTCAGGTTGCTTTCAAACTTTGGGGCCATCATTAGGAATCTTCAGCATTCCGCTGCCGGTGTCACCTTACTTCCAAAAGATTCAGGAAGACAAGTACCACATTCACGAACGCTACGGTCGTGTTCCGATCCTTGGTCCCACCACATCGGGCGACCAGGTGGCCTTGGATCCACCCAGCGACGACGAAGTCTGGTGGGCACTGGAGCGAGCGAATTCAGTACAGGGTGGTGTTCCATTCCTCTACGAAGTTCAGCGTAACAACGTGAAGATGGTCAAGGAGCCGATCGCAGACTACATCGATCCGCCACGCGTCTACCCACTGATTGGACCGGCACAACTGCACCACGCTCACTACAAGTGCACCGTTTACTTCACAGAAAAGAAGATCGTCGGCTGGCCAACGCCACACACGATCGTCGACGAGGACGCGGTTGAAGTCATCTACATCGACCACAACCATTTCCACATGGCTGGCAATCCGGATCTGGGTGAGAACAACACGCACTACTAAACCAGCCGAAAAGCACAGACGTTTCGAACAAGTCGTTCCGCAAACCATTGCGGGACGGCTTTTTCAATGCCGTTACCGAAGTGCCACCAGTTTCCGGTACAACTCGCCGCAGACTGAATCCAGTTGCTCACGTTGTTGGCTGGTCCAGTGTTCCGCAGTCGGAAACTTTCCTTCGGTCCTTACCGGCCCCACATTCGCTGGCGGCCGCGTCGATTGCTGAAGTTCCACACCTAGGAACGACTCCAGAGATTCGACCTTTCCTGATACTAGGTCGTCGAACTCCAACCACATCACATTGCCGCCGGCACGGTCGATCGTACTCAGGTCGTCGTGGATCCGGGTGTTGACGTTGGTCCAGTAGTGGCAGAACCGGACAAAGGGATCCATCTCTTTTTCGCCAGCGAGCGAACCTGAAAAACGGACATTGGTGCGCAGGTAGTGCTCGACGTTGGGCTTGGACATTGCCGATCGCAAGGCCGCCGCCGGGTGGCGAAACAGGTGAATGAACCCGGCTTGCGGAAATGCCTGTACCAACTCGGGCGACAAACTGAAGAGCCTGTTGTTGGCTTCAAAGAAAACATTGTGACGCGTGTATCGCAGCAGACGAACCAACGAGCGGGAATCGTAGGGGTGGTCAAAGTGACGGACGCCGACTTCGTTCAGATCGGGTGCCTTTTCGTGGAAGATCCCCTTAACGCCGTTGTCCGAAAGTAGTTCAACAATGTAGGTTGAACCGCAGGCCCCACTGTTCTGGCAGAAGAAACGGGGCCGGGAACAGTCCCGGGTATCGACCAGCGATCGCTTGACGTAGCGACGCCACGTCCTTAGCTGGCCGCGAAGTCCCGATTGGGCATCCGCGTCTGCTTGCTGGAGAAGTTTTGAAAGGTTGGGGACAGCAGGCGAATCCATTTCGCCACTCCGTAATTAGGAATCTTCTTCGGAGTCTTCTTCGTCGGAGTCTTCTTCGTCGGAGTCTTCTTCGTCGGAGTCTTCTTCGTCGGAGTCTTCTTCGTCGGAGTCTTTGTCGTCGGAGTCTTTGTCGTCAGAATCTTCTTGGTCAGAATCTTCTTCGTCGTCGGAGTCTTCTTGGTCGTCGGAGTCTTCTTCATCCTGCTCGGCAGCGTCGGCAGCATCCTGCTCCATCGCGCGGAGTTCGCTGCTGGTCGGCAGGCCGGGGCTTTTGCCGCGAGCGGCGAGGGTGTCGACGACTTTTTGCAGCGGAAAGTCCTTCCATTTGCGATTCGAATACTCCGTCAACTTAAAGTACTCGGCGGCCTCAAGGAACATCTCGTCAACGACGGGGCTGTCAACAAGCTCGGGAAACTCCTCAAGGACTTCGTTCCACTGTTCGAAAGATTCCCTGTAGAGAGAGTCAGCACCTTTGCGGACTAGGACTTTTTCGCCGGTTCGATAGTCCAACGTGTGTTCGTCCTCGTAGATGGAACGTCGCTGCATTTCCAACGCGTCGTGGCTTGCTTGGCGGGCGCGAACCAAAGCATCAGTTGATTCGGCCGTGCAGCGGCTTTTCCAGAATGTGTAGTTGACCACGCTGCCTTCTTTGGATCTGGCAGCGATCTGGTTGAGGACATCGACGATGTCGTTGGCAATGCGACGTGCCTTGATGCCGGAGCCTTCCGGGGCGCTCAAGGCAATCGTCAGGTCGTAATCCTGATCCGGTTGATTGAGATAGTTGAAAAAGGCTTCGATCTGACCGCGTTGCTCATCGTCAACTTCATCCAGCGGTGTATCGATCAGATAGCTGAGGTCCGGATTGAGCCCAAGGCGTTCCCAGCGACGCTGATTTTCTTTTTGTCGCGAACCGGGCGTAAGTTCATCCAACTCCTGTCGCAACTTGGCAAGCCGTTTCTCGTACTGCGAGAGTTTTTCAAGCGTAAAAGAAACGCTCGATCCGGCCTGCATTTCAGTGTCGCCGTAGTCCTGCCACTCCTCTCCGGCCCTGGCCCAAATCTCCTGAATGACTTCGTCGGTTCGGAATTCTTTGGCGAGAATCTGTGCCTGTTGGCGTTTCTGTGCCGGGCGGAACATGAGAAACATCAAGTCACTACGGTAACGGCCAAAGGCGTCCTTGATGTTTCGCGATTTGTCATACCACTGCCATGCCAGACCGTAGCTGTCCGGGCCGTAGGCGTTGGTGTTGTAAGATTCTGGATCGATTTGATCCGCGTTATCTTGGTGGAACGGGCCGTCCTTGCGGAACATTCGCCGGAAAGGAATCTTCTCATCCGACTTGCCGAATTTGGTGCCGGTAAAGAAGCCCATGTTGTCGGTCATCCGATGATCGGTTTTGTTGTAGGGGATGCCGCTTTTGAGAAAGTTTAAGCCTTTCTTGACCCACTCGTAGCGATACTCATAGTCATCGAATTCCATCGACACGTTGAACGCCAGGTTGTGGCCCTGGTACTCCCAGACTTTCACAAAGTTGGGCTGCATCTTGGTGAGCATCTGCAGCGTCTGCGCGAGCTTGTCGTAGTCCTCATTCTTTTTGTGATCCAGTGCCTGCATCCAGAGCACGTTGACCGCGACACCGCGCAAGCCCAACGATGCCAGTTTCATCGCCTGACTGGCGGGATCAATTTCGGAAATGCTGGACTGCGAAAGACGGAACTCGTCGCGCAACTTCGCCAACCGGCCACCGGGATTGGCGACAGTCGTGGTGCCATCGGTTTCTTTTTTGCGAGTTGCCGGGCGAGCGAGCATGTTGAGGGGAATCAGCAACGCCCCCATGATCACCACGTAGATAATTTTTCTTACAAACGAATGTGAAGAGTCTTTCATTTCGCAATCTCCCTCGTTTTCAACGAGAAGTAACCAAGCAGTGTCAAGCCAATGCAAAACGCCAGGGTGACCGCAACCGCGACAACAATCCGCTGCGTATCAATGGAATAGCCGAAGGTAAGAAAGTTGGCAAAGTCCAACTGTTTGAAATCAGGTGCCAAATACGTCAGGTCACTCAGACGCTGATTGATAAACGCGTCGGTGTTTTTGATCAACGTGGTGGCCCAACCCGTTTCCAGTTCGACCATCATGTTGGACTGGGTGACGACACGAATGAATGATTCGATGGGTCCACCAGCATCCCAGTCGGTGGTCTTGAGGCTGCGAATGAAGGGCGTGAAAAAGCCAACCACCATCATCACGATCACACCCAACATGACGATTGGGGAACTCAGAAACGTACTAAAGGCAACCGCCATCGCGATAATGATCATCATCTGACACCAGATGCCGATGTAGCCTTTGGCGAAGTTCCACCAGTAGACTTCGTCACCGGCGCGAAAGTAAATGTCCGCTTTTGCGCAACCCAAGTACTGGCTGCGATCCAGACAGGCCAAACTGATTTTCAGTTTCCCGTTTTTGGCGAAATCATCAAACAGGTCGTACTCTCCCTGCTCAACGAGCGAACCGTCGGGAGCCAAGATTTGCCCCCGGATCTTGCGGTTCACGCCGCGTACCTGAAGCTGGTATTCGTTGGTTTCAAAGTTCTCCATGTTGGAGACAAAACGGTTTTCGGATTCATTGTCCGGGACACTTTCAAACGTGATTCCGGCCATGACCTGCTGTTGAATATCGGCTTTGTACGTTCTAAAGACACCCAGCTGAAGCTCAAGCGGGATCACATCAAGATTCTGAAACCGATCCGGAGTGATTCCTTCGTAGAAGAAGTTCGCCCGCGACAGCGAAGCACCGCCCAAGGGCGAACCGCCGTCAATGAACCCACGATAGGTGCTTTCCTTGCCAACGTTCAAACCTTTATCCGAGGGCTTGCCGTCGCTATCGAGAAAGCGAAGCTTTTCAGCGTAAATGGGTACCCGAGCCCGGAAGTAACCTACCGATGGCCCAATCGTAATTTTGGCGTCGTCTCCCTTTCCATCGACGGTAACTTCGTGAGTGTGCCCACCGTAGGGCAGACAAATCAGGCGGTGAACAAAGGTCTGATTACTTTTTTCGAAAACGTCAACAACGTCCGGTCCGCTGACCATGGGGTCGTCCGGTCCCGAAGCAAGAAACTCGATCACTTCCAAGCGGTGGCTATGGCCAGAGACAGTGTTTGTGCTGCCTTCCATGACCGCGTTGTCCGAAAGCCTCCTGCCGGTTTCCGGCGAGAACTTGGTCCCCATTTCGAACTTTGTCAGAGAAGCGATCGTTTGCGTATCGCCGACAACGTCGTGGTTGTGCGTCAGGTTTCGAGACACAAACAGAAAGCTGACCAATCCCATCGCCAGCAGCAGCAGTGAACCCAAAAAACCAAACCCGACGATCCGGCCAAGGATGATCTCTGTGGGACGAACTGGTTTGGTGACGACCGTGTAGATGGTTTTTTTCTTGATGTCTTCGGGCAGACTGAATGCACTCACCAGCATCATCGTCAGCAGGGTCAGCAACTGGGTCCCGAACATGACGGTATTGATAAACCTCTGTTCCGGTTTTTCAGTTTGACTGGTCATGAACCACTGCCCGAACAAAAGCAGCAGCACAAAAATCGCAAACGCAACCACGATGACTTTGCGGCGAAGTGCTTCCTTGACCGCCAGTCGTGCCATCGCCATCACCCGCTTGGGCGAAGTGTTGAAAAAATCCGGAACCGCTTCGCCAACAACCTGGGCGACAGTGTAAAAGGCCTCAAAGGGACCGTAGCGAAACGACGCCACGACGTAACCGAAAAACAGCCCCAGCAGGACCGCGACCAGAATGATGCCGCCGAAAAGCGCTATCCCCGGCAGGATCCATTCGGAAAAAGTTGGAAAGTTCTCAAGAATCATAGTGTTGTGTTCCCGGGCGGGAGTAACGTCGCCCTATGGAGGCTCTGGCGGCATTCCAATACGTTCAAGGTCAGACTACTTGTTGCCCGAAGCACGCTGGCCAGGCCGCTGTTCGCTTTCTCGGACAATATTGAGGAACAGTTCTTCCAGCGTCGATTTCGGATTTTCGACTTCCGCGTCGCCGCCGCCATGTTTCTTGATGACTTCGAGAATCTCCGCCCGCGCGGCATCGGGAAGGTTCTTGGCCCGGATTTGGGTTTCTTCGGAGACCTTCAGCAGACTGTCGACGCGGCCGAGTTCTTTCAGGTCGCCCTGATAAAGAATCGCAATCCGGTCGCAAACATCCTGAACGTCACCCAACAAGTGAGAACACATGACAACCGTTTTGCCCTGGTCACGCAGTTTGAGAATCATGTCCTTCATCTCACGGGTGCCCAGTGGGTCCAGGCCCGATGTGGGCTCGTCCAGCAATACCAGTTCCGGATCGTTGATCAGCGCCTGAGCCAAACCGATACGGCGAGTCATCCCTTTGGAGTACTCCCGCAGCTGTCGTCGCTTGGCGTGCGTGAGGCCCACCTGTTGAATCAGGCTTTGGACGCGTTCCTTGCGGACTTTGGCCGGCATGTCGAAAAGACGGCCGTAGAAATCAAGTGTCTCTTCGGCGGTGAGGAACTTGTACAGATAGGATTCTTCTGGCAGATAACCGATCCGTTCGTTCTTGGTCACCTCGGTCGCGTTTTCGCCAAAGACCATCGCTCGCCCGCTGGTGGGAAACAACAGCCCCAGCAGCAGTTTGATCGTTGTCGATTTACCGGAACCGTTAGGCCCCAGCAAACCAAAAATCTCGCCCTTGCGGATCTCCAGATCGAGGGCATTGAGAGCCCTGACTTTCTGCCGCCCCCAAAAGTCCCGATAGATTTTGGTCAGGTTCTGGGTTTCGATAACGATGTTCGGATCGTAATCGGGATTGGTTTGCTCCAGCTTCGAGGACTTTTTCTCCTCTGTCTGGTCAGCGGTTGTTTCTGTCGCCATGGTTTGAAATGGTCAGAGAATGACGGGATAAGTGGAAAGAGGCTATTGTAGACCGTTTTCGTCAATCAGCCACGAAATACGGGTCCGAAAAGGCCCCTTTGGTCGTTCGTAGTGTATCGAAATTGTCAGCTTTCGCTACGGTGCGAGCCACTTGCCGGTTCGGCAAAAAACGCCATCCTTGTCACGCGATCTGTAAATCCCTCGCACCCGTATAATCCAACGATGAACTCTCACGATCCCAACCGTCTCCAACAACTCCTCAAAGCACTGTTGGACCGCGTTAATTTTGAGCGCCAAACGGACGCCAGCCCGCGTAGCTTCAAGTTGGCCACGATGCTGGAGTTGATGCAATTGCTGGGAAACCCCAACCTTGCCGCACCGGTTATCCACGTCGCGGGAACCAAGGGCAAAGGCTCAGTTTCCCGGATGATCGGCGAGATTCTTTTCCGCTCCGGCTATCGAACCGGGATTTACTCGTCTCCCCACCTCGAAAGAATCAACCAGCGATATTGGCTCGACGGCGACCTGATCTCCGACCAGCAGCTGTTGGCCTTGCTGGAAAAGATTCAGCCCGCGGTCTGCAAACTGGACGCCGAATTCGCCTCACGAAACGAAAAAGGCCTCACTTTCTTCGAAATCTCAACCGCGATCGGGTTTCAGTACTTCGCTCAACAGCATTGCGATGCCGTCGTCCTAGAGGTTGGGCTCGGCGGACGACTCGATTCCACCAACGTCTGCCAGCCGGGAGTCTGTGTGATCACCAACATTAGCCTGGATCACACCAAGCAACTCGGCGACACAATCGCCAAGATCGCGTTCGAAAAGGCCGGCATCATCAAGCCCGGGGTGCCGGTGGTCAGCGGAGCCCTGCATCCCGACGCCATGGAAGTCATCGCCGACGTCGCCCACAAACGTGGCTCGCGGCTGTACCAACTGGACCGGGACTTCTTCGTTGAATCAAACAGCGACAACACTTTCGCCAGCCACGGAAGGACGCGAACGGAATTTCGTTTCGACGCGTTACAAACCGCGATGCCGGGGGCTCACCAGCGGGTCAATGCGGCAGTCGCATCGATGGTCAGCCACGTTCTGATCGAAAAAGGTTGGACCATCGACCAGGAAAAAGTTCGCGGCGGACTCGCCAAAGCCACCTTGCCGGGCCGAACTGAAATCGCTTGCCGCGAACCGTTGGTCATGATGGACATGGCTCACAACGGGGCTTCGATCCTTGCGTTGACACAAACGTTCGAGGAAGAAGTCAACGGCAGAGCCGCGCGAAAGCGATTCCTTGTCGCGACAACGCGCGACAAAAAGTCCGACGAGATCCTTGCGCCGATCCTCGAAGTCGCCGACGAAGTCGTCCTCACGCGATACCGTGACAACCCGCGCGGTAAGCCCCTGGAGGAACTTGCTGCCGCTGCCGATCAGATGATCGAATCGCGTCGCAGCGGTGGGCTGCGTGTTCCCCAGGTCCGATCGTTCGAGAATCCGGGACTTGCCTGGAAGTACTTGTCCGAAACGACGGCGAACTCGGACGCGATCTGTATCGCCGGGTCAGCATTTCTTGTCGCTGAACTACGTCCGCAAGTCCAGGCCTGGGCGGCGCGGAAATCCGCTCTTTCAAAGGCATCCTCATGAGTCGTCCGCTGACATCGATGGTTACCGCGTTGCTACTGGCTGCGAATCTGGCTTTGGTCGTGGCACTGTTTACCAGTGACAATTCTGCTCATCGGCGCAAGCTATCCATCGGGCTGATGGCAAGCTTTGCGGCGCTCGTTGGGTTTGCTGCCAAACGGCTGTCCGCCGAAAGCGCCAAATTTGCTCGCGAACAGGCAAACGATCCCAATCGACCTACGGTGATTGCTTCCATGCCCGACGAGATGAGCGCCTCCGCGATCGTCGCCAAACTCGAAGAACACGGCATCAAGGCCCGCGCTGTTGGCGGTTATACCTCGGGATTTCAGACCGAAATCGCTGGCGACGTCAAAGTTGTCGTTCCCAACGTCCAAGCCGGTCGCGCCCACGAGTTGCTGACCGGCGAGGAGGATTCGGAAAGCACGAATGACGACTGAAGCCTGGCTGGGCGGATGGTGCTCCCTTGCGATTTTTCTCGCATGACGTTGCCTGAGCCCGGATTATTCACGACGACGGGCGTTGATTCGACGTCTGGCCAACAGCAGCAAGGGAAAAGGCTGAATTTCAACAAGAAATGTAAATCATCCAGTAGATGAAAACCACAGCGATCGTTTCATCGCATTAGAGTCGTGGATCACTGTCTCAACTGATTCTGACGCCCACGCCTCGTGAATAATCCGGGTTCATGTCGTCGATATGGTCCTTGCTTAGTGAGGATTAGTGCCAATTAGTGTTCCTTCCTCCACTTGTCGTTGGGGGTGGTGAGAGGCGACTGTACAGCGACAATTATTCACCACGAAAAGCACTGCTCATGCGACGATACGATTGCTCCAACTCGAACCAGATCTCCTCGACCTGAGGTTGATCTTTGGCCTGAACAGCCATCCGCAGACCTTCAAGCCTCTCGCGATAGTCCTTGGCCTTGGTGCTGCGGAATTCTCCAACGGATCCTTCTCGCAAAAAGACACCTACTTCCAGTCGCCGCGAAAGATTGTCCGAGTACTCAACCCACTTTTCGGCCGCTTCCCAGTCGCCGGTCTTGGCGGTGATCACCGCATCGGAGTGGACATTTCTCAGGTCGCCCAACAGGTCATCTGCGGCCGGATAGTAAACGTAACAGCCAACCACACTTGCGGTCACCAAACCCAGCACCACCGTCAAGCCCAGCACCCAACTGGGCAGCACAACATCCACGCTGGAGCCTTTGTCATTCGCCCGACAGAACCAGGACTCAAGATCAACAAACCGTTCGATCACCAGGAAATGCAACCCCAAAACGATCAACCCAACCAGCGCGTAGGTGCCCCCAAACTCGTTGGCAGCCCAGAAGTCACTGACCAGGCGGTTGGTTGCTTCGTACAGGTTTTCCTGACTCGAATCGAATGGATTGGAATAAACATCAAAGGCATGCGAGTGACCGGCCGGTTCAATGCCCTTGGGGTACAGAGGTTTATCAATCAGGTAGGCGAGACCAATGGTCGTCGCGAGCAGCAACAGGAAAAAAAGAAACACGTTGCGAGCGCCATACGTCTTTCCGAACCAACAAAACAAACCCAGATTCGTTCCCGCTCCCAGAATCAACAGCGAGAAAGCCGCACCGATCGAGTTCCCGTGCTGGAACATCCCGCCAATCTGGCTCATCACAAGCAGCGGTGTCGAGTAAATGGGCGCGGCAATGAATGCCACAGCCAGGGGCGCAATCACGTTATCGTGTTCCACCTGGTGCTGCAAATAGCCTTTGGGAATCAGCGTTGCGAGAGTCACTGACCCCACGATCCCAATCAGAATGTAAACCAACGATGGCCCGATCATTTCTTTGGCCGCCGTATAAAAGACCGACACCGATCGCTTGATGCCGACCGCCGGCAAAGCTTCTGCCTGCGACGGATCGGGATCGTCACTGATCCGATTCCAGGCCACACCCAACACACTCACGATCGTCAGAGCACACAGTGAGAACGACAGAATCGCGATGGGATCCGAAAGCGTCAGCCCGTACAGGACCGACATCGGATTGAATAATGGAGCGGTCAAACCGAAAGCAAGAATGGTCCCTTTTTTCACCCCTGCGCGATGCATTTCGCGTACGACTGGAATCACCCCCAACGAGCAAACGGGAAGCAGCATTCCGATCAGCCAACCGGACAGCAGCCCCCAGCGAGAGTCGTTGGCAAACAGGCTGCGGACTTTTTCCGGACCCATCATTCTGCGAAACACCGCCGCGATAAAGCATCCGGTGGCGATCCACATCGACGCGTAGATGATCGTTTGAGCAAGCCTCAGGCCTCCGCCTGCAAGGTAATGTTCCATCATCCGAGCTTCTCCAAACTTTCTGCTACCAATTTCTCAATCGCTTCGATGTGGTCGTTCGATTTTTTGTCAATCGATCGATAGGCCTTACGCTTTTCCTGTAGATCGGTAGCACTGCCAAACGCCGCTTCGATGTCTGATTCAAATGCTGTCGACAGTTCTTTGAGTCGCTTCCATTGCTTCTCCTTCAGGTCGCTTGAGCCAGCGATTCTCGGCAGCCATCCGACAATGTCCTCCAACTCCTGAATCGCGTCGACTTCGTATTGATGGATCTTTTCCTCTTCGCCTTCCTCGTGGTGCCCATCATACTCGCCAGCCAAATGAAAATGCGAGTGGGCCGACGCCCCTGTCCCATGTACCAGTTCGGCGACCTTGATGACGATCGGAGCAGGAAGCTCGCCTTCGGCCACAATCGCATCGTGCAACTGCCGCAGCCTCGGCAATGCGACTTCCAGCTTGGCTGGCCGATGAAACCTCTCGTTGGGAAGGCCGCTGCCGGATTTCTGACCCGCGTCGCCGTTGGCTGTGACCGCGTCACCGCAACCGGCAGCCCAAAAAAGGGAGCTTGCCATCAAAGCCGCCACAACACAGGCCAAATGTTTTGTGAATTTCATATCTTATTCCTCTCTATTGGTTTGTTTCATTTGGAACTGCAATCGACTGGACAATCTCGCGAACGATTTCTTCAGACCGTTCGGAGTTGGTTCCGATACGAAGCTTCAAAACCGGCAATGCGACAGCCTGAATATCGTCGGGAATAACAAATAACCGATTTTGCAGCAAAGCCCACGCCTGGGCAACTCGCTGCCACGTGATCAAACCGCGCGGGCTCAAACCAAGCTCAATAGATTGATGGCTTCGCGTCACCGCTCCGAGATCGACAAGGTACTTGCGGACCGCTTCGTTGACTTCGACGTTGGCAACCTGCTCCTGAATGGAACTCAACTCTTCGCTTGTAAGCACCTGTTCGATCTGTCGTTTTTCGAACTTGTCACCCACAAAATGACCCAGCATCGCCACTTCGTCGGACGACTCGGGATAACCGATGCTCAGCTTGATCGCGAATCGATCCAACTGGGCTTCCGGCAGCGGATAAGCGCCGTGACTTTCGACCGGATTTTGCGTCGCGATCACCATGAATGTCGGAGCCAGCTTCATCGTTGTATTGTCGATCGTCACCTGCCGTTCCGCCATCGCTTCGAACAGGGCACTTTGAGTTCGTGGAGTCGCACGGTTAATTTCGTCGGTCAACAAGAGGCTCGAAAAAACAGGCCCCTGGCGAAACTCAAACGTCTGCTCTTTCTGATTGAAGATATTGAATCCCGTGATGTCCGTCGGCAGCAGGTCGGGCGTACACTGAACGCGGGCAAAGCTCCCCCCCACCGCCGCGGCGAGGGCTTTGGCAAGGGTGGTCTTTCCGAGTCCCGGCAGGTCATCTAGCAACAGATGGCCTTTGGCGAACAGGCAGGCAATTACCATTTCGGTTACGTCCTGCTTGCCAACCAGCGATGCGTTGAGTTGCTCGCGTAACCGCGCGATGGATTTCTGGCATTTTTGGGTCACGTCTTGAATCATAACAGCTTTCGATTTTCATTATTCAGGACAAAGGATTTGATTCGGTCGAACGACAACTGGGATTCGATCTGCTGACAAGCCAAATAGACTTCCCTCGCGGAAGCCCGCGGGCTGTTGGCCGGGCCAAAGTTGTCTTTCCACCACAATGAGAAAAAGTCGGCGCCCGCGGTCGCATCGACCTGCGAAAACCAGTCGCGAATCGAAGCAAACGAAGGACGCGCCAGCCCGGCGGTACGGAACCGTGCATCAATCAGCTTGCGGGTCAGCTTCAGCCGACTGCCGGGCAACATATTCACTCCGACCCGCCACCCCAGCCCGAAAATTCCAACCAGAAGCTCTTTGCGAAACAGGGTCAGCATCACCAACGACAGCAGCGCCACCGCACTACGGACCGGATTGCGCTTGACCAACAACAATCCTTCGCCAAATTTGCCGCTCGCCCATTGCCACCACGTCTGCGTGCCCGAGGGAATTGCGAAAGCAGGGTCAGGTTCGAGCGGAATCCAGAGAGAACCATCCAGTGAAACTTCCGGCCAAAAGTGCGCGTTGTTGTACGTCACGATCGACTGCTGTGCCTGACGGTCGTAATCATCCGCCGTGACGACATAGCCGCTTGCCAGCCGAGTCCGGTAACCGGCTGAACGAAGAAACTGAGTCGCAGCGGTTGCAAACAAATACGATGGGCCACCACCATTATCCAGAAACGCCCGCACCGAATCGTCGCTCTGCCCGTCATCCACCAAGGTGACATCGTGAACATAATTCTCGCGAAAATGGTTCACAATCGCGTCGATCTGATTCCATCCGGGCTCGATTCCTTCGACGATCCTGCTGACAATCGCTTCCACGCAGGGCCTCGTGTCGTTGTCCGGCATTTGCAGAAAAAGGCTTTCCGGGTCTGCGGTTTTGGAGTACTTCGTATCTGCGGATTCGAGCACATGATAGTTGGGAACGTCCGACACAAGGTCGATCACGGTGTGCGCAGGAATAAAATCACCTGACATTTGAACCAGCCCATACCCGTTCCAGTCGAACATGTTTTCAACTTCGACACGATGGATGTGCCACGCCGACAGAAATGGCGTCGCCGGAAGAACTCTGGTATCGATCCGCATGATCTTCACGCGATGAGCCTGTCGCGAGCTCAGATAACTTTTCCGGACACGCTGAAGCGAATAGAACGGCTTTCCCCATCGCTGCACAACCCGGATCGGCGGCACATTCAACTGCTTCGGCTCGACTTCCGTTTTGGTCCACGTCTCCCCATCGAAATGTTGGAAGCAATCCACGCCGAATCGGATCGGAGCGTGGCCTTCCACAAAAAACAGGGCATTGGTTCGCCTTTCCTCCAGCGACAACTCTGTTTCCTTTGCTTTCATTCTTGTCGTCCGAAAGGACTTTCCGGCCTGCTCGGACTGAATCACCTGATGCATGTGCTTGGCTCTGGCTTCCAAAGCAATCGCCCGGTTCAATCGCTTTTTCTTCACCAGCGGGCCTTCAAACTTTTCTGACATCGTGTCGTAAATCGATGGCTTGTCGTCTTCGATAAAGTTATCGGTGTCCACCGCGCCGGCGGTCGTGGCGTTGGCTCCGCCGGTGAGCATGTTGCCGTCGCCGATTCCCGATCGAGCAAATTCGTCTTCGAAACCCGATTCTCCACCAGCGAAAAAAGAAAAGCCCGAACCTCGGTAAATTTCCCCTGAGGGCGCAAACATCCAAACCAACGATCCCGCCGAACCGGCCAACAACAGCGTGCTGACGATTGCCACACCGTTAACCGGAAGCATCCGCGATTCGCCGTCGAGCGACTTGTTGTTGATCCGATCCCAATACGCACCCAACAAGCGCCAAAGCACCGTGATCGCAAACAAAAGCGAAACGGCGTACACATCGAACCGATTGGTCATGAAACAGACAAACAGCACCAACGCCGACGACACCACCAATGCCACTCGCTCGAAGGAACCGAACTTGGAAAACACCACGCAGTACCAGCCCACATGACACATCATTAGCAACGAAATGATTTCGTACGCGTCCCTGCTGCCAAACTGAAGCATCACCAGTTGAACCACCAGAACAAGAACGCCAGACGCGGCGGCACCCAACTGCAGCCACAGGATGGCCCCTGAACCGTTACCGACACCTTTTTCTGTTAATCGCGGAGCCACCCAAAAAAGCAATGCAACGGGCGCCGCCAACAACAACAGGCACTCGGCCCACATCCCGACGGCATACTGCACCGAACTGATTCGGAACAGGTACAACGCCGCCACCGAACAGAGCCCCAGCAGCAAAAGCTCACCGCTGGGAAGGTAACCAGGACGCTGTGACCTTCCGGCTTCAATGACCTGCATAAATCGCTCCTTGCCATTGCTGGGCCAGTTCCTGCAACCCGACCTCAGGAGACGCAATCAAAGCCGCCGGTAACGCCGACGACGATGAGGCCGCCTTGCTGTCCAAGCCCTTGCCGATTCCAATCCGCAGGACCTGCTTTTCCGACGACAAAAAGTCATCCGTGTGAGCCGTCTGGATCAGAATCGTAAACCGGTCCGCCGGACCAGGCGGTCGCGACCGTGCCGTTGCTTCTTCAATCTCTTGGCACTGTTCCAGCGACGGCAGCATGGCAAGAAAATCCATTACCGGCTTGAGCCCGTTTCTGTTGGAACACCGCACCGGAGAGTCCGTCGGCAAGCCAACACAAAACACATCGATGTGAGCCTGGTGTTGGTGCAATTTGCGAACCACCGATGCGGCCGTTCGGATGGCACATTCATAAGTGCTTTCCTGTCCTCGCCCGCCATGGTGGGCCGGCGTTAAATCGACCACCACACCGATAAGCTTTTGCGTGAACGATTGACGTTCCTTTACGATCAGTCGGCCAAGCTGAGCCGTTCGCGACCAGTGAATGTTGCGGATCGAGTCACCCTGACGATAGTCGCGCACACCAATCGTCTCGCCGCTTTTTCCAGACCGGGTGCTGGCGATTCCATCGATATTGAAATGGTTGCCACCCAACTCCGGAACGCCATCCAAAGTCGCACACTTCGGCCAGACAATCGTCCGCCCTTTCAAGTCGATCTCCCTGGACGCTGTCCACAGATCGAACGGAAAACCCGTTTTCAATTCAGGAATGCCCGATGGCAGGACGCCGCGCCGCCGGGGCTCAATCAACCACTCGAACCGCGACACAGACCATGCCGGCACGCGTTTGAGCGCTACCGCGACGACATCATCGGGATCAACCAGATCCTGCAAAAACTGGCCCGAGACAATCAGACCAAAGGCAGGGATCGGCCAGCGGTTGGTGACTTCGAGAATCACCGACGTCGATTCGCTTTCGCTGGAGCGGCTTTCCAGAAACTCGACCGAACAACGCAACCCTTTCATGCTCAGCCACGGCCAGGCCGCTCCCAACAGGAGAAGCGCAACAAAGGCACCGGCCAACACAAACCCCTGCGGACCGACGAACAAGCCGATCAACAGCGAGAACGCCGCCGCGACGGTGACCCAACCAATAGGGTCCTTCAACCAGAAAACATATTTATTGAGTCCAGGGCAAAAATCATGGTTGGCTCCCTGAAGGAGCTTCTCCAGCCACCGGAAAGGTCCTGAATTGTTCATCGTTTAAGCTACTCAAAAGGCGCATCTTGCTACCGAGTGCATGAAACAAAATCTGTGCTACTACGCTGGCGAAATGCGAAATGAAGTAAACCTTCGACATCGCGAGAACCCGGCCAATGGTGCAGACTTTGTGCAAACGCACAGGTCGTAAAAAGCTGAGAAAGCACTGAAGTGCTGATGCTTAAGCGGCAGGCGGCCCCCGGGCCACTAAACGGATCGAATCGGCGGTGACGAACTCGACAAAGAAAACATCCCGCATTAACGCCGGGGTGTTTGCCATCGGTTCATCGACGGCACAAAAGACAACGTTGAACTGCTTGAAGAATTGGCAGAATCCACAGACGTGATCCGCCCCGATCGAACCCGTTTCGCCGGACTCTTTATCAGGAAGCGAATGGCTGTGGCAGCAACACCCGCACGTCGACACGTGACTATGGGAATCAGCCGTTTGGGCACAGCCTGCGCCCGGGTGAACATGAAACCCAAGCCAGTCCGCGTGATGCAGCGACGGCCCCAAGTTCCATAGAAGAACCAGGTAAACCAGAAAGAGCTGGATTATCGGTCTGCAAATGTGCATGTCGCCAAATCGGCCAAAACAGTTTCGAGTTCGCCTGCCCACCTGCGGAGCATTCGGAACTTACGCCAAACCTGCCAATCGTGGACTTTTTGGATTATGACAGGAATGCACCTTCCGGACTACGGAAGAACCCGGACATCGGTTCGATAATCCCCTTGAAATACCAATTTCTTAATCCATCGCAGCACAAAACCTTCCATTCTCCCTCATTATTCACGAGGCGTGGGCGTGACTTTCAGTTCAGCCAATGAACGTCGTCTCAGTCTGGGTAAACCCGGATTATTCACGAGGCGTGGGCGTCAGAATCAGTTCCGACAGTGATCCGCGTCTCTGATGCGATGAAACGATCGCTGAGGTTTTCATCTATCGGATGATTCGCGATACTTGTTGAAATTCAGCTTTTCCCTTGCTCCCGTCGGCCCGACGTAGA